>JAGQQQ010000807.1 GCA_020426125.1 Planctomycetaceae bacterium | reverse complement strand
CCCTGTTTTCTAAGCTCCCCTCGGGTGCGATGATTGTGTTGGTGTGTTCGGCCTTTTTCTTTACCAGCATGATCATCGGTCTGCGTCGGGGAGTGCTGATTCGCTTGTATCGTCGCTGGTCGTTGAATCGCACGATCGATCATCAACATCTCTTGCGAGCCATGGATGAATTGAGCCACCCGCAGTCCAGACACCTCGAAGACAAGGACGGGGTGACCTTCGATCAGCTGCTGGGGAAACGGTCGTGGTCGCGGCGTCAGTTGTGGCGGGCGATCAGCCGAGCGGAACACGGCGAACAACTGAACGTGATCTCACAGGACAGAATCGTGCTCACGGATCGCGGGCGTCTCGAAGCAGCACGTCGAGCCCATCAGCACCGTCTCTGGGAAGTCTACCTCACCGCGTATGCCGATGTGGGACCGGCAAGAATCGATCGGGAGTGTGATGAAATTGAGCACGTCCTTGAACCAGAAGTTGTGGCGGAGTTGGAAACTCTGCTGGCGACGCAGCAGGAGGGACGGACATGAACGGTCCCTTCGTCTGGAACTGGCAGCTTGACGGCTGGATCGTCGCGGCCGGGGTGCTGTGTGCCGTCTCCTCCGCGTTGCTCGGGAACTTTCTGGTCCTGAGAAGGATGAGCATGTTGGGGGATGCGATTACGCATGCGGTGTTGCCAGGACTGGCAGTCGCCTTCTTTTTGAGTGAGAGTCGCAGCAGCCTGCCGATGTTTCTGGGGGCCGTTGTGGTCGGTGTGCTGACGGCCTTTTTCAGTGAGTGGATCCGTCGCGTAGGCCGCGTTGATGAAGGGGCCTCGATGGGAGTGGTCTTTACGTCGCTCTTCGCGCTTGGTTTGGTCATGATCGTTCAGGCGGCTGACCATGTCGATCTGGACGCGGAGTGCGTCCTATACGGTGCGATTGAACTGACGCCACTCGACACGGTTGAACTCGGGAGTTGGCCCGTGCCCCGCGCGGTCCTCACGCTGGGGGTTGTGACCGTTGTTAATCTGCTGTTCGTCGTACTGTTCTTTAAGGAACTGAAGATCAGCTCGTTCGATCCTGGGTTATCGACGTCCGAGGGGATTCCCGCCTGGGTGATGCATTACGCGCTCATGGTGCTCGTTGCGGTCACGGCCGTCGCTTCCTTCGAGAGCGTCGGCAGCATTCTGGTGGTGGCGATGTTCGTCGTCCCCCCAGCGGCGGCGTATTTGTTGACCGACCGGTTGGGGTGGATGATTGCCTTGAGTGTTCTGATCGGGGCGATCGGCGCCACACTCGGGCACATCGGGGCGATGGCCGTGCCCGGTTGGTTCGGGTTTCGGAGTACCACAACGGCTGGAATGATGGCCGTCGCGACCGGGCTGCTGTTTGGATTGGCCGCGCTGCTGGGGCCGCGACACGGAATTCTCACTCAGTGGGGCAAACGGCAGTGGCTGTCCTGGCAGATTCTCGCGGACGATATCGTGGCGTTGCTCTACCGGATGGAGGAGCGTGATCCCCAGCACCGGGCGACCATCGGCGAACTTCGCGGTGTCCTGCTCGCGGACACCCTTTCGACGCGAATCACGCTGTGGTGGCTCCAACTCCGGCAGGAAGTCTCCAACTCTAGGGGCATTCAACTGACTCGCCAGGGACGGGCGGCGGCGAGGGGGTTGGTGCGATCGCACCGTCTGCTGGAGAAGTACCTCGTCGAGGAGGGGGGCGTTGATAGCCAACGGGTTCACGGCCAGGCGGAGCGTCTCGAACACTACGCTGGCCCCGAACTCCGCGAGCGCCTGGAAGCGGCCACAGATCAAACAGCCTTAGACCCTCACGGCCGCGAAATTCCTCCGGAGTCCATTTCAGGCGATTGAAACCGATCGCCGGATCAACCAGCAACATCCCCACCGCTCACCCCGGCGTCCATACAGGCGCCAAACACAAGAGAGTTTTTCGAGGTTTCAGGTTGATGGGGTAACGGACTCACTGGCCTGCCCGGAATCGATCGGATCGTCGCAGCGACACTTCCTTCATTCGGTGGAACGCCAGCAACAAGTTCCCCTGTGTCCACAGGAGTGGAGTGATATCGTTGGGGATCCATTCGCCATGTTCCAGGAAGTACGATTCGGGGCATCGGAACGCGGGAAAGCGACTCTCTGCCGAAGTCAATTGAGCGAGTGAACGGCGAAAGTGCTCAATCTGCAAATCGTACTGGGACTCGTCCCCGTCTTTGAGGTAGCGCTGTCCATGAATCACGGACAGGATTGGATCGAAGATGCACCACTGAGCTTCTTCGCCGGGCTTCAGCAGTTTGTCCCGTTCGGACATGTCATCACTGAAATCGGTGGTCCGTGACTCGGCGGAAAGGAGATCCCGGTAGTTGGCACACCAGTACGAGTCGCCGTTGTAGCGGCGGATGCCGATCGGCCCCGTCAGGTGCTCGCGGATGTCGGCGATGATCTTGTCGGCCATCTCTCCGCGAACCACATCGAGCGGATAGATCAGAAACAGGAGCGCGGCGTCGTAGTCCCGTTTCTTCAGAGGATCGTCTTGAACGCACTCCGCCGGCAGGATCTCCGCGAGGGCGTTTTCTCCCTTCTCCAACAACGAATCGAGGGCGGCCAGATCAAGTCGGGGGATCGGGTGCTCCGCCGACAACGCTCGCAACTCGAACAACCCCGCGACCACTGTCCCGATGCTCGACGCTTCGATCTTGCGAGTCTCTTCCCAGTGGCCGCTGTCCTCATCGCACCAGTATTCGATTGCGTTGAAGTAGTCCGGCAGCAGAAGCAGCAACTCCGAAATCTCGGGCGTCAGCGAAAGGTCGCCAGCTCTGAGCAGTTTGCAGGTGAGCCAGAGAAGGTAACCAAGAGCATCGTTCTGAGCATGGGCCCAGCGAACGTCCAGTACGGCGAGTTCCTCGCCATCGAATCGAATGTGGGGGCGGTTCATGGGATCCGCATGGGAAAGCTCCCGATGAATCACGGCCCGGAACCGATCTCGCTGGGACTCGTAGAATCGTAGCAGTGAACTGATTGCCCGAACGGCGGTGTCCTTGTCTCCAAGAACCCAGTGAGCATGGATCACATGGATGTTGTCCCGAGTCCAGACATTCTGATACCCCGTCAATCGGAACTCCGGATTCTCGGCGGCGGCGGCGGAGAATAACCCACTCGAGAGTCGGGGAAAGTTGAACGTTCCCTGATCGCGGAGGAAGTTTTCCAGACTGGCAATCTCTTCGTAGGTCGGTTCGTTACTGAGATTCAGTCCGTTGGGAAGGGTACTGGCGTCCATGAGGATTTTGTCCCTGTTGGGAGAGGAGAGATTGGCGAGCCGTTTTCGGTCATGGTAACCGCCCCGTCAATTCCTGCCATGAACGCCGAACGCGACAACGTTCATTGATAAGATGCCTCGGTGCCCAGTTTGCCCACTTCTGACAGAAAAACGCCCAGCTTTCGCAGGCTACCCGGCCGCTACGCTGGAAGGTCCTCTGGTCCAATCTTCCGCAAATCGGACGAGGGTGGACTTGATTCTCAGCGTCGGCATGCGACAAGGAACCATTCAATCTGCGGGGAAAACCTGCTATCACCCGCATTTGAACGGAACTTCTGGTCAGTCAACCTCGAAAGCTCCTTCCGCAGCCCGCGTTCGATCGCTCCGCCGTCGCTCGCAACTCGGTCATCGCGGGCGACACATTGAGGGTTGATTGGCACGGCGATATTCACGTACTGGGACGGAACCATGGCTCCTCGCCTGCGATTGATCTTTGCGGTCCACAACCATCAGCCGGTGGGAAATTTCGACGGCGTCTTCGCACAAGCCTACGATGATGCGTATGAACCCTTTCTCGATGTCGCCGATGAGTTTCCCGAACTCCCGCTAACGCTGCATCTGTCGGGGAGCCTCCTGGAATGGCTGGAATCGCACCGTCCCGAGTACATCGATAGGGTCCGGCGGTTGATTGCCGATGGTCGCCTGGAACTTCTGGGGGGACCATTCTTTGAGCCGATCCTGGCGGCCATTCCGGGAAGGGACCGAGTTGGCCAGATTCGCACGTACACCCAGCATCTTGCTCAGTTGTTTGGGACGACCGTCCGAGGGATGTGGGTTCCCGAACGGGTTTGGGAACCAGGGTTCGCCAGCGACATCGTCGATGCGGGAATTGAGTACACGATTTTGGATGACTCCCATTTCCGCTGGGCCGGTCTCGGAGAGGAACGGTTGCACGGCTATTACGTCACCGAAAACGAAGGCCGGCTCCTGAAGATTATCCCCGACGATGAGACGCTGCGGTACACAATTCCGTGGTCCTCGCCTGAAGAGACGATCGGCTATCTGAAAGGAATCGCGGACCGCGCTCCCGGCACGGTGGTCTCCTTCGGGGATGACGGCGAGAAGTTCGGGTCCTGGCCGGGAACGAAAGAACATGTCTACGGCCGAAGCTGGCTGAAAAACATGTTCCAGGCACTTCGGGACAACGCGGACTGGCTGGAAGTCGTGACGATGGGGCAGGCTGTCGACAATGTCCCACCTCAGGGAAAAGTCTATCTGCCGAATGCCAGTTACCGTGAAATGACGGAGTGGGCGCTCCCCACCGACCAGCAGATGGACTATCACGACACTATCGAAGGCCTTCAGAACCGTCCCGAGTGGAACAACATCAAGCCGTTCTTCCGAGCGGGGTTCTGGCGGAACTTCCTCGTGAAGTATCCCGAGAGCAACGAGATGTATTGTCGCTCGCGCGAAGTGAGTGACCGGCTGGATCGGTTGATGACTTCAAGCGCGGTGCGGGAACGACCCGATCTGTACCACGCCGCGAAGATGGAACTTTACCGAGGACAATGCAATTGTCCCTATTGGCACGGCGCCTTCGGCGGGCTGTATCTCCCCCACCTGCGAAACGCGATCTACAAGCATCTGATCGCCGCGGACACGGCCGTCGAGCAACTCTCGGGGAGAGTCGGCAAATGGGTCGACGTCGCCGCTGAGGACTTCAATCTCGATCTTCGCAAAGAAGTCCGGATTGCCAGCGACAAACTGGTCGCCTACCTCACCCCCGCGCGTGGTGGACATCTTTATGAACTCGATATTCGCTCGACGAAAGTCAATCTGCTCTCGACTCTGAACCGCCGTCCGGAACCGTATCACCAGAAGATTCTCGATGCGGCCGGCCTGAGCGACGAGGTCGATGATATCGACTTCAACAAGCACGAAGGAGTCCGTTTCAAGCAGGCCAACCTGGATCAACTCATTTCCTACGACCGCTGGCCACGGAAGTCGCTGGTGGACCATTTCCTTCGCCCGGACGTCGACTTGGAGGAGTTCCGCACCGGGAACGGCGGAGTTGGCGACTTTGTTCTGGGAGTCTACGAAACTCGCCTCCGCAAAACGGATCAGCGCGTCGAGACCGTGATGACGCGCGAGGGACGGGTGGAAGACGATTGGGTTCATTTGACGAAAACAGTGTCCGTCGACGTCTCAACGGGCAGCCAGTTGGACATCAGCTATGAACTCTCCGGCCTCACTCCCGGGAAGGAGTATCACCTCGCCGTGGAGTTCAACTTCGCTGCGATGGCCGCTGGCGCAGACGACCGCTACTACTATGACGCCAACGGCCAGCAGCTTGGTCGGTTGGAGACCATCGACTCATTCCCCGCGAGCGCACGGATTGGACTTGTCGACGAATGGCTCGGACTCGACGTCTCACTCGATCTCACCAAACAGGCGGAGTTCTGGACGTTCCCCATTCAGACGGTGAGCCAAAGCGAAGGGGGCTTTGAGTCCGTCCATCAAAGCGCCGTGGTGGTTCCCCATTGGCGATTCACTGTTGGGGATTCGGGAACCTGGGACGTGCGGATCCAACTGGCCACAGACACCTCCATGGCCTCTGCCCGCCGACTTGCGGAAGTTGCCGCCGCTCGAAGTTGAATTGTTTCCACTTGAGTCTCGCCGGTTCGGAGCAAGGCAATGGCGCCCCAGATTGGAAAAGAATGCGACCGGAGCCAATCCCGTGGTAACAAAAATGTTCTGTCCATCCTAAGACGACAGATCGTTCGAGGTTGCTCGTCATCTCCCGTGATGGGAATCATACGTCTGTCGATTGGTAAGGATGGTTGAACGAGGGGAACCACGGCGCGTTCTGAAACTTTCCAGGGAGAACAGATTTTCGTTTTTATGCCTCTTCCGGCCCGAGAACAGATTGGATTCGGCTTGCCGACTCAACGCCGATACGCTCTTTCGATCACAGCATTCTCTCCCGAAACTCCTCGAAACGTCTTGAATTCCGATGGCACCTTTGGTGAAGTTCGGAAGTCGTCGTTTTCCCGCATTCAGCCGGGATGGAAGATGATGGCGTTTTATGCCTTCTCCCGTTTGATGATTTGGACCGCCACCGTGCGAGCCTGGGCGTGGGAAGGGAATTGAGGCTTTGGTGAGGAAGGAGAGACCATGCCCGCGAAGTTTGTATTGAAGAAGATCAAGAACGGCGAGGTGAAGTTCAACCTGCACGCTGCCAATGGAGAAATCATCTTGAGCAGCGAGTCCTACAAGCAGAAGTCGAGTGCCAAACGGGGGATTGCTTCCGTTCAGAAGAATTGTGAAAACGATTCGCGGTACGATCGGCGAGAGAACCGTTCCAAAAAGCCCTATTTCGTCCTGCGGGCCGCCAACAGTAAAATTATTGGCCAAAGCGAATACTATTCGACGCCGGCGATGATGGAGAAAGGAATCAAAGCTGTCATGAAGGCCGGTTCGACGACGGCCGTTGAGGATCTCACGTGATCCATGTCCGGACGTGAAAGAGCCCCCGCGAAGCGTTCCGCCTCGTGGGGGCTTTCTCTTGAAGTCGCCGCTTGGGGCGATCCGTCGGCGAAGAACCGCCATCGAAACTTTGTTTGAGTTCGAGCGGCAGCGTCATTCGCCATGCGGCGTCATCCGGCATCGACAAGTCTCAGGACTGGCCAGCTTCGGATTCCTTGTCTGGCAAATGAGCTGCTCGCTCTCACTGCTCAAATCGATTTTGATAGCGTTCTTAGTAGCCAAGCAGCGAGTAGTTGTTGACGTAGCAGCGGTTGTGATTTTGGAAGAAGTAGTAACGTCCGAGGTGATCACACTGCAGGAACTGGTTGACGCCGTAGTTGTTGATGAAGAAGTGACGGCCATAGCAGTCGGTTCGAATCAGCACTCGGGGCGTGTAGTAATCATATCCGTAGTGGATTGGCCGTTGCACGATCACGGGCGTGTGGCAGTATCCTCCGTAGCAGCCGCCCGCTTCAGCAGTGTTGGTCATTCCCATTCCAAAAGCGGCGGCAACAGCGACTGCGGCGGCGGCGAGGGTCATGCGAACTTTCATGGTTTTCTCCTGAGGTTGAGTTGGTTAGGTTTGTTTGAGTTTTGTGTTTTGAAGTGACTCGTCCCTTGCTGAATATCTGAGCGGAGACTCCTGCTGACTGTTACTCGTTTTTCCGAGAAAGTTTTGTCGCGGTCAGTCGCCATTTGTCTCGTTGTCATCCCTCTTTGAAAGAATCGTGCCCAAACATGCCGTTACTCGGATCCCACCTTTCGATCGCCGGGGGCTACCACAAGGCCGTCTATCAGGCGTCGGACTACGGAATGGACACCGTCCAAATCTTCACGAAGAACAACAACCAGTGGCGGGCCAAGGCGATTTCGGATGAGGACGTCCGGTTGTTTCGGGAGGCTGTCAAAAAAACGGGGATCCAGACGCCCTGTTCACACGACAGCTACCTCATCAACCTGGGAAGCCCGGATGATGAGTTGTGGAAGAAGTCGCTTGACGCCTATGTCATCGAGTTGGAACGAGCCGAAGCGTTGGGGCTCCAGGGAGTTGTCATGCACCCCGGCAGCTACGTGGGAAGTTCGGAGGAAGAGGGGCTGAAGCGAATTGCCAAGGGGCTCAATGAGGCCCACCGTCGAACATCGGGTTTTTCTGTTCGAACTTGGGTCGAAGTCACGGCCGGCCAGGGGACGAACCTGGGGTATCGATTCGAACACCTCGCGGAGATCATGGGCGGTGCCGAGGAGCCCGATCGCTACGGGGTCTGTATCGACACCTGCCATCTGTTCGCAGCCGGGTATGGACTGAAGACCAAGGCGGAGTACAAAGCGACATTCGATGAGTTTGATGACAAGATCGGCATCAAGCGAATCAAGGCATTTCACTTGAATGACAGCAAAAAGGAGCAGGGAAGCCGTGTTGACCGACATGAACACATTGGAGAGGGATTTCTCGGATTGGAGCCGTTCCGCCTTGTGTTGAACGACAAGCGGTTTGCCAAACTGCCAATGTATCTGGAAACCAAAAAGGAAAAGCGAGACGGAGAGGACATGGACGTTGTCAATCTCCGTGTCCTCAGATCGCTATTGGAGTAATTTCCCGGAATCCCCTTGATGCCACTCCGACGTGTTCTGGATTAGAATTTCGAATCCGTTCCCGTCGAGCCGAAAGTTCGCTGTTTTCTCGGAGCATGAGTTGTGGATCCTCAGACCCGTTCGACATCCACCCGATCTCGAATCGTCGCCGTCATCGATATTGGAACGTCGGCGATTCGGATGGCGATCGCGGAGATCCTTCCGGATGGTGCCATTCGCCACCTGGAATCCTTGACGCAAGCGCTCTCACTCGGGCACCAGTCGTTTACCGCTGGGGAAATCTCCCGGGGAATGATCGAAGAATGCATCGCAGTGCTCCGGGCGTACAGACGCAAGCTTGAGGAATATGGCATCACGCGCTCCGAGGACATTCGGATTGTCGCCACAAGCGCGGTCCGGGAAGCGGTGAATCGGATCAACTTTGTCGACCGGGTTTTTGTGGCGACAGGGTTGTCTGTTGAGACGTTGGATGCGGCCGAGATTCATCGTATCACCTATCGGGGGGTGCAGCCGCTTCTCAAGGCCCAACCGGCGTTGTTCAAGTCCCGTTCGATGATCGTGGAAGTGGGAGGCGGAAGCACGGAACTGTTGATCCTTGAAGAGGGAAATGTCGACTATTCGCATGCCTTTCGTCTCGGATCGCTCCGATTGCAACAAACACTGGCGTCCTACCATGTTCCCCGCTCGCGGGCCAAGAAATTGTTGGAAGCGGAAATCCATAGCCATCTGGAACCATTTGAGGAAATGCTCACGGCACATCCTTCCGAGAACATGGTCGCCATGGGAAGTGACATGCGGTTCGCCTGCGAAGAGATTCTGGATGATCCGGTCAAGAAGGACCGGCTCGTCAAATTGAAACTTGATCGACTGGCCGAGTTTGTTGACTTTCTGTTCTCCCAATCAGAAGAGTCGATTGTGAATCGGTTTCATTTGACCTACGCGGAGGCGGAAACGGTCGGACCAGCGTTGCTGGCGAACTTGAAGATCGCCGAGGCGATCCATGTCGACCGCATTTACGTCTGCAGCGTCAACCTGCGCGACGGACTTGTCCGCGACCTGTCAGAAGGAGGCGCCTGGTCGGAAGATTTTCGCAAACAGATCCTTCGGGCGACGTGGGAGCTGGCTCGGAAGTATGATGTGGATGAAGATCACGCCAAGACCGTGGCGGAGCTGTGTCGTCTCCTTTTTCAGCAGCTCCGGAAATATCACGAACTGGAGGAACGGTACGAAACTGTCCTTTGTGTCGCCGCGGCGCTGCATGAAATCGGCGCATACATCAATACATCGAGCATGCATAAGCACTCCATGTATTTGATCATGAATAGCAGCCTGTTCGGTTTGACTCAGGAGGATTTGAATCTGATTGGAATGGTGGCCCGGTATCATCGTCGCGCGATGCCGAAGTCCTCTCATCAGGCGTATGCCTCGATGGACCGTCAACGCCGCGTTGTCGTCTCCAAATTGGCGGCGATTCTACGGATTGCAATTGCCCTGGACGCCTCGCGAAATCAGAGAATCCGGCAACTGGAGTGTTCCCAGGTCCGTGACCGGATTATCCTCACCGTTCCCCAGACCGAAGACCTTTCCATGGAGCAGATTGCCGTCCGCAGAAACCGCACGTTCTTTGAGGCGATCTTTGGATTGGATATTCTCTTGAGGACGCAGTCGCGCCCGCTCGTTTCCGAGCCCAGTTCGCAGCTGTAGAAGTCGCGGGGTTCAATCGGAATGGATTTGGCAATCCATTGTTTCGCCGGTGTCCTCCGGACGCCGAAGTTTTGATTAGCGGGGTTGCGACAGCGCCCGTCGCAGCTCGTTCAATGCCGTCTTCGCCGCTCGGCTTTTGGCGATGGCCGGATTTCCGCTCCAGGGAAGTTGGCTCGACCATGTGCGACCATCGGCGGCAGCCCATCCAATTTCCATCTTGGAGACAAGGCGGCCGGTCGCATCCGATTCCAGTTTCTCTTCGCCGACATAGATGACAAAGTCCGCCAGCATTAACGCCTGAAGTTGTCGGGCATCCTGCATGGGACTTTGCGGCAATACGGGACGCACCATTCCGCCTCGATAGCAGGCCGCGGCATCGTCCACATGCGAAATCCACTCCGCCAACAATCCACACGTGCCCGACTCCAGCGTCACAAAACTCTTCCCCATTTGAATCAGTTGGCGGACGAGGACATGTTCAAGTTGTTCATCCTCGACTCCAAAGACGTAGTCGCCGAGACGGTTGCGAATATCCTGAGATGCAGAGGAAATCTTCGCGAGGCATTCGTCTTCATTCGCTCCGGTGGCATTGATTCGCAGGGTGATCGTCGCGTCATGGGCGGTGATCCCGACATCGGGATCGTGGCCGCGCGACGTGAGGTCGCCCAGAAGTTCTTCGGTCGCCGATTCGCCAAGCCCGAAACAGTTGATGCGCGCCCGACGAATGACCTGCCGGCCTCCGGGGAGACGGGGGCGAACCTGCTCACGAAACATCTTGTGCATTTCCGTCGGGACGCCCGGCATCGCTGCCATTCGGCAGGGCTCCCCCGAGGTTCGAGGAAGCTCCATCCAAACTCCGGGTGCTGTCCCGACGGGATTCAACAACGGCTCGGCCCCGGCGGGAACCATCGCTTGGACTCGGTTTCTCGCCGGCATTTCGCGACCCCGTCCTTTGAAAAACTGCTCGATCTGATCCAGGGAGGGTTGGTGCAGTTCCAGCTCCACTCCCGCGACGCCCGCCATGGCTTCACGCGTCAGGTCATCCTGCGTGGGCCCGAGTCCTCCGGTGATCAGCACGAGATCGGCTCGTTCCGAGGCAATCCGCAAGACGTCGATATTTCTATCGAGTTCGTCAGCGACCGTGGTGTGATACAACACGAGAATCCCCAACTCAGCCAGTTGCAGGCTCAGCCATTGGCTATTGGTGTCGAGTTTTGCTCCGGAGGTCAGTTCCGTGCCGATGGCCACGATTTCCGCGTTCATAGATTCCGACTTCGCTTCTCGACCGAAGAACTGTCCAAAACCCCACTGCCTCTCACCATCAACCTCCACCGACGAGTGTGACGATCTCGATCTCGTCTCCTTCCGTGAGGACGCAATCCTTGTGCTGGGATCGGGGGACGAGTTCTCGATTTCGCTCGACGGCGAGATAGCGGGGATCCATTTCTAATTCCTGGAGCAACTTCGCGATGGTCAGACCATCGGCAACTTGCCGTTCGCCACCATTCACACAAATCTTCACTGGGCAGCATCCCATCCAAGACATCCCGATCCGGTCGGGAGAGGGTTGAACCTCCTGCGGGGTTCGATATCGTGACATCATAGTCGGTTGACTGACAAACACCTATTCCGCCTCGTTGGGAGAATTTTATGTCCGACACCCCGCTAGATGGCG
>JAGQQQ010000806.1 GCA_020426125.1 Planctomycetaceae bacterium | reverse complement strand
GTCTCGTGGATTGGCGTTTGCGTTGGCGTGAAAGACGCTCGTCGCGGACACGCAATCGAGCGGACTGCTCGATGTCGCGGATTTTTCGAAAGGCAACAAATCGTGAATCGCACCGCGACGCGATTTGCCACCCCCTGCTTGTCATTCTGGAATCCATTGCTGGAAACACAATCGTCCGCACTTCGTCGATTCTAGGGAAATCCTGACGAATGAATGGGGTGTACGCCAGACGAAAACCGCAAAACGCACTCCTGAAAGATTCCTGTTTCCGGGAGAAAATCGAGAAGACCTGTGTTACACTGACGACATATCAACTGTGTCGAGTGAGTCTGGCCGTGGGGAGGAGTTTCTCACCCCGGACAGACAATATGGAGGAATAGCATGCGTTTGACATTTTCCCTGACTATTGCCGTCGCTTGCAGTTTGGCGTCGCCCCTTTCGGCGCAGCAGCCTCCGCAGGGGCAGCCACAAGGTCAGCAGCAGGGGCCCATGACGGAGACGATCTCTGGGACGCTGAAAGAGGTCAAAGAACAGGGACGGAGTCGAACACTTGTCATCACCGATGAATCAGGAGCAGACCAGGAACATCGGTTGACGCCTCGAATCGTATTCCAAATTGAAGCGCCCGCCGACCGGTCGCTCATTCAACCCGGCAAATACATTGGGGGACGAGCGGTTCTCACCAACGAGATGCTCTTTCTGTCAGACGTGACGGTCTATTTCCCTGCTCCCGGGAAAAGAGTTCCCAACGGACAAGTGGCGAAGTCTCAGCGACAATCTGGAACGAGCGTCAATAGCTATGATGTCTCTGGTGTTGTCGGAGAGATGGGACAGTCTCCCGATTATCCGGAATACACGATGGTCGCACTGAAAATCCCGGGGCGAATTCCTCCCGTGATGCTAGAGAAAAATCTGACTGTGAAAGCCGTCAGCTATGATCCGTCGATGGCGAAACCTGGATCGTCCGTGGAACTTGAGGTGCTCCCGCTCAAAGGGGGACGTGTCAACTTGTTAAAAGTGACCGTCAAGCAAGACGATCCCGTCACCGGAGAACCGGCCTCTTCGGACGAGTCATGAGTCTTCATCAGTCATTGCCATAAACGTGCTTTTGCCGAAGCCTTACGGGCGCGGCGTGATCTCGGAGCCTTTATGAATTTCGGTGTGCAAACTGAGTCGATGTCACTCTGGCAAGCGGCCAGCCGCCGCGAACTGCTTCAGCGTGTGGGGACGGGTGTCGGTTCCATCGCTCTCGCTTCGCTCTTGAATGAAGGCCGGACAAACGCCGCTCCAACACTCGATGCGGTGAACACGTTCGCCCCAAAAGCAAAGAACGTCATTTTTCTGCATATGGTCGGCGCTCCATCCCATTTGGACATCTTCGACTACAAGCCGGAGTTGCAACGACTCGATGGGCAACTGGTCCCAGACGAACTCTGGGAAGGACTGCGGCTGGCCTTTATCCGCAAACAGCCCCAATTGATGGGAACTCAGTTCCAATACCAGAAGCATGGCGAATCCGGAATCGAATTGTCGGAACTATTGCCGCACCTGGGGGCTGTGGCGGATGAACTGTGCATCATCAAGGGACTGCACACCGAGCACTTCAATCATGCCCCCGCACAACTCTATTTCCAAACGGGATTCGCCCGCTTCGGTCGCCCATCACTTGGATCCTGGGTCAGCTACGGACTCGGCAGCGAGAACCGGAACCTTCCCGATTTCGTCGTGATGATCACCGGCAATGTCGCCGGAGCCGGAAACAGTCTTTGGGGGAGCGGGTTTCTCCCCAGCAAGCATCAGGGAATCGAGTTTCGCACCTCGGGGGATGCCGTCTTATTTTTGTCTGATCCCGAAGGAATGCCTCGGGAAGCTCGCCGGCGGACGATCGATCAGATCAACGCTTTGAATCAGATTCAACTGGCCGATGTCGGCGATCCCGAGATTGCCACGCGAATCAATCAATACGAGATGGCGTTCCGGATGCAGGCAGCGGTGCCTGAGTTGATGGACATCGATTCCGAGCCGAAACACATTCACGAGAGTTACGGGACTGAGCCTGGAAAAACCAGTTTTGCCAACAACTGCCTGCTGGCCCGGCGACTGGTGGAACGCGGAGTCCGGTT
>JAGQQQ010000805.1 GCA_020426125.1 Planctomycetaceae bacterium | reverse complement strand
TGCTGAGACATCTCCGCACTTTTGCCTCGACGGAGGATTTCCCGCTGAGCGGCCAGTTGACGAATTGCCTGATCCTGACGGAGCAGTCCCTGTAAGCCTGCGGTGTCCAACTGGGTGACATCCGGGAAAGGTTGAGGGACGAAATTCTTCGGTCGGATTTGAGCGACGAAGCCGACATTCGGATTACTGTAATTGAACGAACCATCCTTCCAGCTGCTGACATACATCAGGCCGCTGGCATCCATATCCATGTCCGTCGGCCGGGGAATTTTCAGGAATACTTCCTGATGCGGAGCATACGTGGGGCCTTCCGGGGAAAGCTGATGCCGGTACAACTCGCTGCGACCCCAGTCGCAGGTGTAGAGAGCGTTGCCATATTGAGCGGGCCAGCGTTGATTGTTGACAAACATCCCGCCACAGCCCGATCCTCCGCCATAATCGCCCAGCGGAGGCATGATTTCCGAGGCGAAGTTGGCATACCACGATGGATATCCATACTCCGCTCCCTGCAGAATATGGCTGACACGTACATCCCAGCCGCCGCCGTCATTGGTGTTATCACGCGTAAAGATATTCAACTGGGAATCGATGCAGACATCGAGAATGTTTCGCAGTCCCCAGGCAAAAAATTCCATGTCGGTGCCATCGGGACGAACACGGATAATTCCGCCCCCACGTCGTTTCAGAGTTGTACCGTCTGTCCCGACCGCATTCACAACGCCGTAATCTCCCACGGCAATATAAATCCAGCCATCAATCCCCATCCGGATTCCATTGGTGGTGTGGTCGGCTCCCCGTTTGTTGACCTCCTCGGTGCTGATTCCCTTGATGAGGACTTCGCTGGTGTCCGCGACGCCGTCCCCATTCTCATCCTGGTACAAGGTCAGATACGGGGGATGGAGCACCCATAGTGATCCGTTGTCGTAAACCAGTCCCCGGGGATGGTCCATCTTTGCAAACACATTGAACTTGTCGGCTTGTCCATCGCCATCGGTATCAATGCATCTCAGAACTTTTCCCCGTCCCGGTTCCTTGCCGAGTGATCCTTGTTCATCGACGCCGACAAATACTTCTCCGGTCGCCGCGGTTGTCAGGCAGACGGGATAGTTCACCGCCGGTGGAGCCCCGAACATTTTGACATCGAATCCCGGCGGCGTCTCGACATCACTCACAGAGGGGGTGCCTTCGGGGATAACTTGGATCTTGCTGAGTTCGGGGAGTTCCCCCTCTGAAGCTTCGAGTTCCCAGATCGATCCCCAGCCGTTGGTGCTGGAACCGAGAAAGGTGACTCGCAAATAGCGTGTATCGGGGGAGTCGACCTGATGTTCACGGATGCCGTTTTTCTCCTGACTCTGGGACTCATCGACAATCGTCTTCCAGGATTCGTTGTCCGCGGAGGATTCCACGGTGTACTGATAGGCGGTCCCTTGCCGCCGTTCCCAGTGCAGTCGGAGAGACCGGACGTATTCTGGTTTTTCGAGGTCGACGGTCACCCACTCATTGACCTGGCCCCCGTCTGCGCACCAGCGGGTGTTGAGCTTGCCATCGGTGAGATGCCGTCGCCAATTGTTGGGTTGCTCGGTCTTGGACGTGACCGGCCTCCCGAAGGCGAGGTTCTCTTCCCCGCAGCAGTTTTGAGGGAGTTCGGTTGCTGAGACCGCGTTATTGATGTCCACGTTGATCAAGCCGCGAATCTCTTCGTCGACTTTGGCGGTCGACGGTGTGAAGTCCTGTTCCGGATCACGACCGACGGCCCACAGCAATCCCTTGGTCACCGTGTCCAGGTATTTAGGCTCGGCCATGGTTTCGTTGTAGTGGCCGATGGTCGTCCCAAAGACTCTCGTCCCGAGATAGTCGTTGGTCCATATGCAGACCTGCGGCTCCTTATCCTGTTGGCGATTCGCCTGAGCCAGCGGGGTACACGTGTCGAAGATCTCGACGGTGTGATACAGCTCCCCCTTCGGAGCGAGAAACATCTCCCCAAAGCCCTGCATGATCGGGTGGTCCGGCTTCAGATTGATGGCCGAGTACGAGTAGTGCGGACCATGCCCGGGGGAGCGGAGTCCGACAAATTCGAACCAGCGATCATCCCCCACGCGATAACAGTGCATCGCACAATGAATCAAAATGGCCGGCAAGCCCTCGCGATGTGGCTTCAGGATGTTGTCAACAAACGCCTTGTCTTGAACATGGGCAAAACACTCGTTGTGAACGACGATGTCAAAACCTTCGGCCCAATGGGGATCTTCGTAGAGGGGGATCTTGGTATCGGTTGTCGTGCCGCCTTGATGGACGACTGTCCAACGCACATTCGCACGCGCCGAGATCCCTCGCGTCAGAATCAACTTTTGCCGGTTGTAATCATGGCAGCAACCACCCGTGACCAGCAACGCCTGAATGGGTTTCTCCGCCGCCTGACAGGCACCGGACAGGACAAACATCAGAAGACAGAATTGGCGCATGGATGTGTTCAAAAAGTTTCTGGAAGGAAATCAACGGGGCATTCTCACGGTCGTGGGAACAATTTTCCGTTGGGTTTGCGTCGTAAAACAAAGCGATTTCGACGAGTCCTCGCGGTCGAACAGCTTAAAGCAAACCACGAGGAGCGTTAAGGGAATCTTGCTCGAAGTCTGAAAACCCTTGACGGAGGCTCCCCAGGGGTGTCTGTTACGCCGGAAAAACCAGAGTATCGATTTCGTCGAACAGACGATTTGGGTTATTCCATTCGAGCAATGTTGGCGATGAGGTCCCCCCCATGTCCGAAGTCTCTGCGTATCACGAGGCAGGTCATGCATTCATGGCAATTTCCGTCGGAGCACGGATTCGCTCCGTGACGATCGATCCGGACTGGGACGACGGCCCACAGCGATACGCCGACATTCACGTGGACTGGCCGCTCGAACAGTTCACGGACAAGGAGTTTCAGGAAAATTCGATTCTCGTCGCTTTGGCGGGACCGGTCGCGGAGATGATTCATCGTGGCGATCCGATGCATCCCGGGCTGGTCGCGGAGTGGGCTCACGACTGGTCCCAAGCATGGCATGCCGCGGCATCTCTTCATCCCGATGAGAGAAAACGGATGGCATACCTCGAACAGAAAACCATCGTTCTGTACCGGTTATTGAATCGTGATGACCACTGGGCCGCGATCGGAGCAATCGTCGACAACCTGTTGGCCCACGAAACGCTGGAGGGTGAAGACGTCGAAGACATTGTTCAGCAATGGCTCCAATGAGGAACCGAGTCGGCATCGAGACGCAGCTCTATCGTCAAGGTCTGGAATCGATGGCGGCGTCAACCCCCTTCGCAATGGGCAGCGATTCGCGTCATCCTCATTCGATCTTCCTCCCACGCGAATCGTGATGACACGTTCGGAGATTTTCGTCCGTCTCGAGGTCGCGCCGCTCACGGGTGACCTGGGATCGATGGTTTCTTATGCTGGGAGTGGCTGAAGCAGACTCCTGTTCCAAGTTTCCGGTGCTCATGTCTCACTTGCGATTCCGATGCCCGTTTGCCGCCAACCTGCTGAAATGGGTCGTCACCTTTGCTTGCCTACTTGTTGTTTGTCAGATCCCAGCGACCTGCCTGGGTGTCGACTTTGAAAGCGACATCGCCCCAATTCTGGTGCGTCGCTGCTTGGAGTGCCATGGCTCTAAGGATCCCTCCGGAGGACTGAACCTCACTTCGGCCCCTGGTTGGAAACGGGGCGGGGAAAGCGGGCACGACCTGGGCTGGTTGCTGGAACGTGTTGCCCTCGGAGAAATGCCTCCTGAGCGAAAAGGGCAATCACAGCAACTCCCCGATGACGAGGTGGGCTCTCTTCGCGAGTGGATCATCTCCGGCGGAGAGTGGCCGGCGGAGCGTGTCCTGGATTTGTATGAGCGGACCTCCGATGTTCGGGGAGGCCGGGACTGGTGGTCATTGCAACCGGTCAGGCGACCGGAGGTTCCCCATGTTGCGGGCACGAACCATCCGATCGATGCATTCATTCGTGCGAAACTCGGCGACGTCGGAATGGTCCCCGCTCCGGCGGTGGACCGTCGCACGTTGATTCGCCGGCTCTCTGCCGATCTATGGGGACTCCCGCCCACGATGGACGAGATTGACTCCTTTGCCGAAAGCGATGATCCGTTGGCGACGGAGAAGCTCATTGACCGATTGCTCGCGTCTCCCCATTTTGGGGAGCGATGGGCCCGCTACTGGCTGGATGTCGTCCGTTTCGCGGAGACAAGTGGATACGAACGGGATCAGACGAAGCCCTTTGCCTGGAAGTACCGCGACTGGGTGGTCGACGCGATCAATGCCGACCTGCCGTATGACCAGTCTTGGGTTGACCGGTGACAGTTGAGACAAATGACAAAGCGGATTGCGGAAAGCATCGATTTTGCTATCACGTCCGGGTAAAATCAGTCGTCCAAATAGGACAAGTCGTGAAGAACGCACTGGACATACGTTACGAGGCTCACTTCAATATCTGATCTCGTTTCAACGGTTCATAACCGAGTGAATCGCGGATCTGATCTGTGTCCGATTGCGTCAATTCGTAGACTCGAATCGTCCATCCAACACGGGCTATTGGTTCGATTCTTTGGAAGTAATCATATCCAGAGTCCTCGCGATAGATCGGGATCACGCTGAGTGCGTAGCGTCCGGGCGATGGCCCAGTGTCAGAATTGCCTCCACTGGAGTCGGGCTTCTTTTGAGTTTGATCGTAGCCTTTGGGAACGAACCCGGAATCGATCCCGGCCAAGGACCTGACCCCTAGCCATGCTGGCAATGCGTACTCGACACCATCCAGTGGCAGTTCTGGGTGTGATTGCACCCAGCGTTTGAATAGCAGGACATCTTGTCCCCAGTCCACATTGCTGTCGAGTAGATGGAATGGACCGTTTTGGGGACCTCCAACTGTCACGTTAAAAAACGCGTGCCAATGGGGGGAAATGGAGACACTCGCCAGCGATCCGAGAATGGCCAGCCCGAATGACAAACGATAAAGCCATCGAAACTGTCGGACTTCTTGAGAGCCTAAAACTCCAATGCCAATTGCGAAAAACGGAAATGCCGGCAATACATACCGCAAGTGATGGTTGAATCCCGTTTGCGAACTAACAAATGCAAACAATGCCATGCCCGGCATTAGAAGATGAATTGCATCGCAAATCCCGGCGCGGGTCCATTTGACAAGAAGAACCCCAGCCATCACGGCTAGGATTCCCAAAGCCAGAAATGGAAGTGGCTCTTTGACAACTGTCGCATACAGGTAGTAATACCACCAGCCATGGGTCCGCCATTCCCCTCGCAGATA
>JAGQQQ010000804.1 GCA_020426125.1 Planctomycetaceae bacterium | reverse complement strand
TACCCCGACTACCGGGGGGTGCCGGTGATTGGAGCCTGGACCTGGCTCGAAAAATACCGGCTTGGGGTTGCGACGGAAGTCGACGTCGCACAGGCTTACCGCCCGCTGGTGATCCTTCAGCGGACATTCTGGGGACTCTATTTTCTCCTTGGAGTTTCCGCAGTCGCAATTTTTGTCTTTACCATCATCGTCGCTCGACTTCGCCGGGAAGCTCAGGAGGCGGCGATCGAAGCGAAACAACTTGGGCAATACACGCTGGAAGAAAAGATCGGCGCGGGAGCCATGGGCGAAGTCTATCGCGGTTACCACGCGATGCTGCGACGCCCAACCGCCGTCAAAATGTTGAATCTCGACCTGGTGAACGATGCGTCCATCGCCCGGTTTGAGAGAGAAGTCCAGATCACCTGTAAGTTGAACAATCCCCACACCGTCGCGATCTATGACTATGGACGAACGCCGGAAGGCGTCTTCTACTATGCCATGGAATACCTCGATGGAGTCGATCTGCAGACGCTTGTGGAAAGGTACGGTCCCCAACCGGAATCGCGCGTCATCCATATCCTCTCGCAAATGTGCAGTTCGCTGTTCGAAGCGCATTCTCAGGGGTTGGTCCATCGCGATATTAAGCCTGCCAATACGATGTTGAACCACCGTGGTGGAGAACCGGACTTCATCAAAGTCCTCGACTTCGGATTGGTCAAGGCACTCGACGACGAGAAACAGGCGAAGATGTCCTCGGTCGGCTCCCTGACGGGGACGCCGTTGTACATGTCCCCCGAGGCCATTCAAACGCCGAATGCAATCGATGCGCGGAGTGACCTGTATGCGGTGGGGGCGGTCGGGTATTTTCTCCTCACAGGACGCCCTGTGTTTGAGGCCAGGAACATTGTAGAACTCTGCAACCTCCATGTGTCTGCCGCCCCGGATCCTCCGTCTCAGAAGACGGCGCAGTCGATCTCCGCCGAACTGGAAAACGCTCTCTTGTCCTGTCTGGAAAAGTCTCTCGCGAAGCGTCCCCAGACCGCCCGTGATCTTGCGAACTTGCTACGGCGCTCTCCCGCGGCGGGCGATTGGTCGGTCGCGGAAGCGGATGCCTGGTGGAGACGGCACAGCCGCGAGATCCATGTGGACCAGCGAAGCCCTGCCTTGAATGCCGAATCCTTGAAGACGAGTCACGGTCCCCTTTCGGAGGGATCACAACCCGGCCCTCTGGGATCTGCCGGTGAGGATCTCGGTGAGAATTTCGACCGTACCATTATTGGGTAAGAAAGTCGGTCCCTGTTTCCAGACCGGGAGGTGACCACCAACCTCTTACCATGATGATCGTCACCTCAATCAGACGATCTGAGGAAACGTCGAGAAGGCTTTGTGGATCATTTCAGGACAGCGCAAGTTCGGGAGTCCATAATGAATGAACTTCAGATTACATGACCGGACGATGGGGCTCGGCTTTGATTCCAATTCCCTGATTCCAACACGATGCGTCGGCCATGGAACGGATCATCCCCCAGCAGGTCTTGGGATCTGGCTGACTTTCAACTTTCGCGTGTCTCCCCTTTTATCGGAAGCGAAAATCTGGCCAGGAGAGTGGAGGAATCGCCTAGGCACCGCGTGGAATTGCAGAAGCAGTGTCCTTCAAGATACGCTTGCACGATGCGAATGATCACAGGTGCAATTCTGATTCTCACTGGCGAACAGGCTTTCGCTCATTCCCAGAGCATCCCCTTTCCCAATCAAGTCTTTGCCAACCAAGTCTTGTATCCCTCAAGTCTGGTGCTGGTCGGGTTGGGAGTTTTGTTTCTCGTCTGGGGGATTCTGACAGACACGCGTCGCCCGTCTCAACAACCAGGGAGTTGAAAGCTGAAGCCTTCGAGTCATTCCCTGATGGTCGTCCTGGTCGTCGCTGGGGTGACGGCGTCGTTCGGTCCTGCATTCTTCGGATCAAGCGAAGAGCGGACCGTCTGGTCGGCAGCGGAAGCACTCAGCCGCCGGGACTTTGGAAAGGCCGAGTCCCTCGCGGCAAGCGTCCCGGAGACCTCCCCATTGTTCCCGGTCGCAGCAGTGATTGCGGGGGAATCCTGTGCAGCACTCCATGAACACGACCAGGCAATTCGTTATTTTCGCAAGGCGACCGAGGGACCCAGTGAGGTGGCCATCGCCGCACACGCGGGCCTGGGTGAACGATATCTGATGATTGGAGATCTCGGCCGCGCGGAAGAACATTTTCTCAAGGTTATCGACCGAAACCCCTATCATTTTCTGGCGAACAAACGGCTCTCCCATCTGTTTCAGGTCCAAGGCCGTTCGCTGGAGTCGATTCCGTATGCCTTACGGATGATTCAAATGGGTCTGTTCGGTGCGACGGAGATTCACATCGCCGGATGCGCCGAGAACCGATTTCTCGAAGACAACCGTCTACTGGCACTTTGTCAGGACAACTTTCCCGATGACTATCGTCCCCGGCTTGCGAATGCCCGACTTCTTCAGTTGAAGAACCAAACGAATGAGGCCCGCGCCGCCTATCTCGAGATCGTCGAACGTCATGCGGATGTGATTGAGCCCTACGCGAGGCTTGCCCGAATTTCTCTGGATCAAGGGGACGTCTCCAGATTCCTGGAAATCAATCAGCATCTCCCAGATTCCGCGGACCAGAATGCCACCACGTGGGTCAATCGCGGGATTTGGGCTCTTCAACACCAACA
>JAGQQQ010000803.1 GCA_020426125.1 Planctomycetaceae bacterium | reverse complement strand
TCGTCCCCGCATCCCGGTAATCTGCCCACCCATTGATGAGAACTCTCGATCCATCGCGGCCTGTTGCTGTCGCACCGAATTCTGGTTGACCGGAACTTCTTGAGGAATCACGACAACATTGACGTTCTCCAGGAAATCGGATTCCGCGTCACGCATCAATAAGACGTTGACGTTGTTCAGGCCAACTTGATTCTCGCGAACGTAGTTCTGGATGTTCTCTGGGAGAGCGTCCTGCAACTGCGCTCCCGGTTTTGTGATGACGAACCAACCTTCAGGGTAGGAGAACGAGAATCCCGAGGGATCCACATAATCCCCAGCTGGAAGTTTCCCAGCAAACAGCATCAGACAAATTGCGGTCCAGATCAGATGAAATCGAAATGGCGGCACGCGTCCGTTCTCCATGGAAACGAATTCCGGATAGAAAGCCCCCACCCCAGGGGGGAAGTCTGACGTTTATACGCGAATTCAGCTTAGGAGAAAAGCGCTCGTCAGCCCCCGCCAAACGGAACCACTCCGAGCCTGTCAGTCCCCATCGCTTGGACGCGGCGGATTGTCCGACTTTTCGGCCATGATACATCCGCGGCCACTCACCCAAAACAATCTGTTCCACTTCCAAATGTGAGTGTCCCCCGGGGGCCGTCCGACTTTCAACCGTTATTAGTCACCGAGTACGCTCTTCTCAAACCATCAAACGTTTCCGTTACGAAAACCTTGAATTGATTCTCTGATCTTCTACGCACCTGATGTCGCTTCCAAGGAAACTCGGAGCGCCCTTCGGGTCAGGCCGGAATTGACCATCGCGTGGGATGTTTACTGCATGGTTGTCGACTATCACCAATTCCTGGGGACGATGGTCCAAATTCGCATCGACCGACCGATCGGAAGTCGACACCCGACCTACGGGTACATCTATCCGGTGCATTATGGCTACATTCCAGACACCTCATCGGAAGATGGTGCGGAAATTGATGTCTATCTCTTGGGGATCGAGCAACCAATCGAAGAAACTTCCGGAGTGATCATTGGCATCGCACATCGAAGAAATGACATTGAAGACAAACTGATCGCGACAGTCGATGGCAAAGTTCTTCCTCGTGAGTTTGTCGAGGCCAAGCTTGCTTTCCAAGAACAGTATTTCGAGACAGAGTACGAACGGCTCCATGTCTGCCGTGACCAGGAAACTTGAGTCGATCCCCAAGGTGCGGACCAATGACCAAAGATGAGCGGGAACTTCTCAATCAATTCAACGCCGAAAATCGTGCCATCTTGTATCGTTGTCGATGGTCGCCTGCCGACGCGGAGATCGTGGTTCCCGAGTTGATTCGACTGCTGGGAAGTGACGATCCCCATGTGGTGGACGAAGCGTTGCGGGCTTTGTTCTGTATCGGGACGCCAGCTCTCACTGCGGCCAGTGCAGTGGCCGCTCATCTTCGGA
>JAGQQQ010000802.1 GCA_020426125.1 Planctomycetaceae bacterium | reverse complement strand
TCGAGGTCTCCATCGGCATCGAGATCGAGGAGTTGAATTAAGTCGAATTTGACCCCCTCCTGATCTCCGCTGATCCTCGTCATTTCCCAACGGTTCCCCGCATCAAGCCAGCCGACGCCATGTTTGCCGTTGGCGTTTTCGCAGGTGAACAACAAATCGGGGTGACCGTCGGAGTTGATATCGTGAATGGCCACTCCCTTCCCGGTGCCGATCTCTTTGGGTTGGGGAATCTTGTGTTCTTTCCAGGCGAATCCGGAAGGATTCAATCGTTCGCACCAGACGAGATCGCCTCCTTTGATGTTGGCGGCCACGTCGATGAGTTGGTCACCGTTGATGTCCCCTAATGCCAGGAACATCACTTCGCGATCGGTTGCTCCAATCGTGTGGCGTTTCCAGGTTCTGTCCGCATGTGTCGTTCCTGGGTGTTCGAGCCAATGAATTCCACGACGGGCTCCTTTGCGATCGCTAAAAAGGATGTCGGGGAGGCGATCGCCGTTCATGTCTTGTTTCATGATGGACATCACCCAACCGACGGGATGCAAGGGATGCCAAGTCCAGTCTTCGACGACGCGGGGATTCTCCGGGGCCTCAAGCCATCCGATGGTCGCTTCCGCCCCCTTCGCCGCGATCACCAAATCATCGCCGAAACGGCCATCAACGTTCATCGGCATGGCGAACATCCATAAGGCCTTCCCCTCCAGAGCAGGAACGACGACTGTCTTCCAGTTGCGTCCCGGACCGGAAGGGGCGAAATGAAAGTAGACGCTTTTGGTTTTCCCTTCGCAGCAACTGACGACATCCCAATGACCGTCTCTGTCGAGATCCGCAAAGACGGCATCTTCCGGTGAGCGGACTTTGCCGACAGTTTGACGCGGCCAGTTTTTTTTCACATTTGCCGGTCCGGGATTGAAATAGACGCGGACCTCTCCTCCCTCTTCCCAGCCGGTGACCAGGTCGGGCAGGCCGTCGCGATTCTGGTCCCCGATGCGAATGCCGTCGGCCCCATGGGACGTGTTGTCGATCGTATGTCGAATCCAGTCCGCGTGTGAACAATCGCCGGCCCCCAACCACGCAAGGATGAGAAACAGAAAGAACCGGTTCAGGGACTGGCTCGGTTTTGTCCACATGGAGCCGCCTTTCTCGTATCGATTGGGCCAGTTAATGGACGTGCGTTGGGTTGGTCAACCAGGGTTGGAGGAAATCGAACGTCTCCTTCAAGGGAAGCCCAATGACGTTGCTCAGGCTTCCTTGAATTTCGGTGACGAAGATTCCTCCTGCTGACTGAATGCCATAGCCCCCCGCTTTGCCGAGGGAATCTTCCGTGGTGAGGTACCATTCCAACAGTTGGTCGTCCGTATCGCAGAAGGTCACTTCCGTCTGCACGACCGCTTCGCGAAGTGTTCCCGAGGGCTCGCGTAAACAGATCGCCGTTGCCACGAGATGAGTCCTCCCGAAATAGAAGCGGCAAAACCAGTCACGCACCCGTTTTTGCCAGTCCGGACCATCGGGTTTGCCGAGCACCACTGGCGGATTTGCCGGGGCGATGACGGTTGTGTCCGCCGTCAGGATGAGCGGGGACGAATCGGCTCTGAGAATCGACCAGACCCGTTCATTCTTCAGCCGGGCGATTCCCGCTAAATGGATGAGAATCTCGTCCAGGATTCGACAACCGTCGAATTCCGGTTCGGATTCATCGGGAGCGACGACGACCTCGAAGGAGTTGCGTGAAATCAGCTGCGAAAGCAATTCGACCCGACGGGGAGACCGCGAGCCGAGCACGAGTCGCGATCTGAGATGGTCAGAGGACATGGACAACGACACAGGTGATATTGTCTTTGGACCCACCTTTCTCGGCGGCCTCGACAAGTTGGTCCGCCGCTTGTTGGGGGTCATCGACGGCGCTCAAGATTTTTTGAATGACGTCATGACTGGCCCCGTCGCAGATGCCGTCCGAGCACAAAAGGTAGCGGTCCCCTGTTCGTGGAGCGATTTTGACCGGATTGGTCCCGTTGTTTCCCTCTTTGGAGCCGAGGTAGCGATACAGCATATTTTTGAATCGGTGAGTGGCCGCTTCCTCAGGTTTAATGGTTCCCGCTTTGATGAGCGCCTGAGTGATGGAGTGGTCTTCGGTGAGTTGGTCTAGCTTCCCATCTCTCAAGAGGTACGCGCGGCTGTCTCCGACCCCGCCGATAAAAAACTCTCCTCCCACGACCACGATAAAGGTGATCGTGGTCCCCATATTTTTGTAACTGGGTTCGAGTTCTCCCAGCGCCATGATTTCGGAGTTGGCGTGTCCGACAGCGGCATCGATCGCATGGATGACCTGATTCGGGACGGCGTTCTCAAAGTTGATCGAATTCACCAGCCGTTCGGAGATCAATTCGACGGCGAGTTCACTCGCTTTTTCGCCTGCGGACTGTCCGCCCATGCCATCGGCCACGAGGAAAAAACGGCCTAACGGATCGATATGAAAATTGTCCTCATTATTTCCACGGAAGTTACCGGTGATACTGACCGATCCCCATTTGTAGTCGAGTGGGCTACCCATGCGAGCGCTGTCTCTCAGAATTTGATGTCGAGGCCCGGCCAACGAGCCATTGGTTTTCCGCGTGCAGGTTGATTATCAACCCTTTATCATGGCGTTCAGCGAGAGAAACCGCAAGACGCAACTCACTCAACGGCATGCCATTGGGGAAATTCGTTGAAAATGGAGACGCAACCGATGCGACGACGCTTGATCCGTTCCACTTTTCTCTTCGCAACAACCTGGGGAGTGATGGTTGGCGTCGGCCCCTGGCTGCCGTCGCAGGGACATATCGTCGCGCAAGATCGAGATCATGCAACGATTGCTTCAACCCGAAGCGACGCCTATCTGCTTGGCTTGGTGGGAACGGCTCATGTGCTGGTTGTGCATGACTATTTGGGAGCGCTTGTCGAACAG
>JAGQQQ010000801.1 GCA_020426125.1 Planctomycetaceae bacterium | reverse complement strand
TCGGGTAGCCCATCCGCTCGATGACACCGAGTTCGAACTCCAGCCGATCGATATAGACCTGATCGGGGTTGTCGCCGTACCGCCATTTGAGCCCTTCTTCGCAGATCTCACGGAGGTATTGGGCGTCCGTTTTCCCCGCTGGGGGTTTGAACACGGGAAAGTGACGGGTCGTCAAGTCGAGTTCGATATCACAGCGATCGGCGATCTCCTGCG
Organism: Planctomycetaceae bacterium; assembly: GCA_020426125.1. Taxonomy (GTDB): domain Bacteria; phylum Planctomycetota; class Planctomycetia; order Planctomycetales; family Planctomycetaceae; genus HKST-UBA70. The sequence continues at coordinate 2,390 of JAGQQQ010000801.1, read as the reverse complement.
AACGGGCGACCGCTTCCGCATGCCGGGGAAACGCTTCGTACATCTGCTCCGGCGAACGGATGAACAACTGGTCGGTGCCGATCTTCATCCGATTTTCGTCGCTGCGATACGACTTGGTATTCACGCACAGCAGAACATCATGCATCTCCGCGTCATCCTGACAGAGATAGTGTGCGTCATTCGTCGCCACGAGGGGCAAGCCCATCTGATCGGCGAGATCGATCGTCGCCTCGGCGCACGACTGCTGAATCTCGACACCCCCGTCCTGGATTTCCATGTAAAAGCGGTCCCCGAACAGGTCGATGTACCACTTCACCAGTTGCTTCGATTTGTCCCTTTCATCGGCAAGCAGCAGTCGCGAGAGTTCGCTGGAGGCACAGCCGGAGAGGCAGATGATTCCCTCGTTGTGAGCTTCGAGGAGTTCCTTATCGATCCGAGGTTTGTAGTAGAACCCTTCGAGGTAGGCTTTGGAGGCCATCTTCACGAGGTTTTGAAATCCCTTCCGGTTCATGGCCAGCAGCGTCAGGTGAAACGCGGCTTCCTTGAGACGGGACGCGCTGCGATCCGTGCGATGGCCAGGAGCCATGTACGCTTCGTACCCGAGAATCGGATTGACGTCGTTGGCCTTGCAGGTCTGGTAGAACTCGAGCGAGCCGTAGAGATTGCCATGGTCCGTAATCGCACAGGAATTCATCCCCAGGTTTTTGACCTGCTTGATCAACGCCGGGATCTTGTTGGCCCCATCGAGGAGGGAGTAATGGGTATGGCAATGCAGGTGAGCGAAGGGGCGCGTGCTCATGGGGTTCCGTCGGGCAAGAGATTCGACTCATTCGAAACGCGGAAAGACGAATACTGTCCTCGCGTTCCCGAATTTTACCGCGCCCCTCGTCGCTGGGAATCGACCCGCGCCACGAATCCGGCAATCGGCTCTAAGTGGCCATCAGTTCACGGGTTCCGGAGCCAAGTTTTTCAGCCTCCAGCGCGTGAGATCCCCGCCTGCTCGAATGCTCTGGCCATATTTCTGTAGCTGATTTGAATGGCATGATCCGCGTCGTAATCGGCGGCTCTCCAGACTTGGCTGCTGACCTCGATACAGACGTCCCCGCGATACCCCAAGGCGTGAAACTGTTTGATCAAAGCCGCATAGTCGATGGTCCCTGCTTCGCCTGGGAGCGCGAAGTTGACGCGGTCCCCATCTTTCGCGGCGTCCTTCACAGCGATATGCGCAGTCCATGGCGCTGCCACCTCAATCGTCTCCGGGAGCGGCATGTCGCGAAACGCGAAGTGGCTGTAGTCGTAGCAGAGCCGGAACCAGGGGGATTCGCCCAGTTCTTTGAGAAGCTCCACCGCCTGCTCGGGTCGGGACATCGCATTCCCACGATGGGGTTTGATCGCAATCACCGTTTGTGACTCCTCCGCGACCTTTTTCCAATCCGCCAAGCGTTTGAGAAACAACGGGCGCACCGCCTCCCAATCCTTGCCTCCCAACACAGTCTGAATCACCGGCGGATGCTCCGGCGAAAGCGCATGCCCCAACTCCGCCGCTGCCCGCAGGCGATCGAGTTGGGACTGGTGTTCTTTGTCATCGCTGCCAACGGGAATGTGCTCCATCAACGAAGTGAGCTTGAGGCCACGATCGGAGATGTGAGACCGCAGTGCCTTCCGTGCGGCGGCATTGAGATTACCTGGACTGACTTCTCGATCGGGCGTGACCGTCAATTCCAAGCTGTCGAATCCGGTGTTGGCAATCAGTTCGATGGCGTCCTTCGGCGAATGGTTCGGCAGCGGATACGTGCTGTAACCGAGCGTGATCGCGGACTTCCCATCTCCTGAGGAATCCGCCCAAAGCGGACGAATCGCCGCCGCGACGGCCATCCCTGTGGAACAAATCAGAGCCTGTCGACGGGTCAAATTCGTTTCGTTGAGATTCATCGATTTCCCTACTTGCTGAAATCCATGGCCGTTCCGAAGACCAGTTCAGTCCGTTGCTTGCCTTGAGCGAAAGTTTGCGTCCTCGCATTCGGCCGTCATTCGGTGACCGGAATGTTGTTTGTGCGGCCACAGGCAAAATCTCGCACATGGCCGATCGCATTCAGCATTTGAGACTTGTCGACCTCGTGAACATCGATTTTCTCGCCGATCCGCTGGAGCATCGTCAGCGTCAGTCGGCCGCCAAGGTGTTGACGGAATTCTTCGAGACCATTGAATAAAGCTGTTGTGTCCGCGAGGGCTGGGTGGTCGAGATTCAGCCCCAGGTTTGTCAAACAGTGCAGGACCCGCTGGGCGTCGTCCACTGGGAAGCCGTGGACCAACGAGGCGTACACGGTATCAATCGCCACCCCAATCGCGACCGCTTCGCCGTGTCGCAGTTCGAAGTTGGTCATCGGCTC
>JAGQQQ010000800.1 GCA_020426125.1 Planctomycetaceae bacterium | reverse complement strand
TGTTCTCCCACCTGGCCAATGTCGGGGACAGCAAGTCGCTGATCATTCATCCGTCGAGCACGACGCACCAGCAGCTCACCCCGGAAGAGCAGCAAGCCACCGGTGTCAGTCCGGAGTTTGTGCGTCTGTCGATCGGAACGGAAGATCAGGAAGACTTGATTTCCGACCTGAAACAAGCGCTGGATGCCGTTTGATCCCAGCCTTGGGAAGAGCCGAGTAGTCTCACAAGTCCAGTTCCCGCCGCGAGATGGGATTCTTAACACAATCTTCATTCGCGGCGGGTTGCCATCTTAACAATTCCGGCTTACCGTCCCGCTGCATGGAAATCTTAACAATTGCAAGAGGAAGACTGATGAAGCCTTTTTGGTCGCTGGCGCTCTTAGCGACGATGTTCATGATGGTCGGATGCCCAGATTCAGGCGGGGGGCCAGAAAGTGGTTCCACGTCTGGCGGGTCCGCCGGTGGGGAGGAGCTTCGCGGGAAAATCGTCGTCGACGGTTCCAGCACCGTGGGGCCGATCGCGAAGGCTGTCATCGAGCAGTTTGCCAAACTGCATCCAGACGTCCGGGTTTCCCTGGCGATCTCTGGCTCGGGAGCCGGGTTGAAGAAGTTCGCCGCTGGCGAAATCGACATCTGCAATGCCTCTCGCAAGATCAAGGACTCCGAAGTCGAAGCGTGCCAAGAGGCCGGAATCGACTTCGTCGAACTTTACATCGCGATCGACGGATTGACCGTCGTTGTGAATCCCGAAAATGACTGGGTTGAAAGCCTGTCGACTGAAGATCTCAAAACAATCTGGGTGAAAGGGAGCGAAGTCAAGAAATGGTCCGATCTCGGTAAGGAAGGCTATCCCGAAGAAGAGATTAAACTCTTCGGGCCAGATGCTGACTCGGGAACGTTCGACTACTTCACCGAAGAGATCCTCGGGGAGCGGGGGAACATTCGTAGCGACTACCAGCCGAGTGCGAATGACAATTTCGTGGTGACCGGTGTCGAAGGGGACAAGCACGCTCTCGGTTACTTTGGGTACGCCTACTATGTCGAGAACAAAGATAAAGTGAAGTCAGTGGCAATCTCCCACGAAGAAGGCGAGCCGGTTGCTCCCACGCCGGAAACGATTGAAAGCGGCACTTATTCGCCGTTGTCGAGACCGTTGTTCATGTACGTTCGCAAGGATGCCCTGAAACGCCGTCAGGTGGTTGCGTACCTCGAGTACGTTCTGTCCGACAAGGGCCGGGAAATCATCTCCGAAACGGGTTATGTCCGCCTAAGTGATGATCAGATGGCCGAGCAGGAACAAAAGCTCGCGGAGGCGGTTGCCTCGCAGGCAGGTGAGTAGTTCACGTTGAAGGCCATCGGTTCATTCTGACGTCTTTGTTGAGAAGTCATTGGGAAAGTCCGGCCTGACCAGGGACGCCTGTTTTGTCGCTCAAGTCCAAGTACACGTTCGCCCGGTTCCGGGAGCAGGTGATTGAGTTCCTGCTCCTGGCCTGTGCGTTCGTGTCCATCTTGACGACGGTCGGCATCATCGTGGTCTTGCTTACGGAGTCAGTCTACTCCTTTGGCAAGGAACCGGCCTTCTTTCAGCAGATTGGGCTGACGGAGTTCTTCCTTGGAACCCACTGGGCTCCGATTATTGACAAAGCCTACGGCGTGCTCCCCCTCGTCTGGGGGACCGTTCTTGTCGCGGGGATTGCGGCGCTTACCGGCCTGCCGTTGGGACTGCTGGCCGCCATATATCTCAGCGAATATGCCCATCCCCGCGTGCGTGGGATCGTCAAGCCGTTCCTCGAAATCCTGGCGGGGATCCCCACCCTCGTCTTCGGGTATTTTGCATTGCGTTTTATCACCCCGGTTTTGATTCGGCCCTTCTTCGAGAACCTGTTGGGACTCGAAGTCGGGGAGTTCAACGCACTCAGTGCCGGAATTGTGGTCGGGATCATGATCATTCCGATGGTCTGCTCGATCAGCGAGGATGCCATTCGAGCCGTTCCCCGGAGTCTGCGTGAGGCGGGATATGCGTTGGGATCGACCAAGTTTGACGTCTGTGTCCGAATCGTTGTTCCCGCCGCGACTTCCGGGATTATCGCGTCGTTTCTGTTGGCGATTTCCCGAGCAATCGGCGAGACGATGGCCGTCGTCATCGCGG
>JAGQQQ010000799.1 GCA_020426125.1 Planctomycetaceae bacterium | reverse complement strand
CCCCACATCGAAAGCTCAACCAATGATTCCGTGTCGATTGCTTCCGTTGACCAGAATGGTCGCGTGAAATTTTATCTCGATACGGAACTCGCGAAGTCCGGGGAAATCGTCCTGGCATTCGCAGGCACTGAGTGGAAAAGGCTGAGAGTTCCGTTTGTGTCACACATTCATTGACAGGGAGAACCCACTTGGGCAAGCTCAGCCCGGTGATTCAACCCGGAAGATCTTTCGACAAGTTGATGTTGCCACTCATCCTGACGCTCCATGTGGTTCTGGTTGGGATCAGCGCCTGGCAGCACTCTCCGACTCTTGATGAGCCAGCATATCTCACGGCTGGACTTCGCCATCTGCATTCTGGTCGATTTGATTCCTACAAGGTGACACCACCACTGGTCCGGTCAATCGCCGCGCTTCCGGTCAACTTCCTGACCAATTTTGATGATCTTGAGTTCGAAGGTTCAATTCGTTTGCGTCCGGAATTTGACGCCGGCCACCGATTTCTCACAGAGCACGGCCAGCGATCGTTTTGGCTGGTTACCATTGCAAGGTGGGCCTGCATTCCATTTTCGCTCCTTGGAGCTCTCTGCTTACACAATTGGGGCAGAGATCTCTACGGGCACGCCGCAGGACGGGCCGCGTTAGTCCTGTGGTGCTTCTCTCCAAACATTTTCGCCCACGCTCAACTCCTGACACCAGACATTGCCGTCACGTCCCTGTGCATAGCCTTTATGTATTTTTCTTGGAAGTGGCGTCACGCTCCCACTTGGAAATCAGCATTCGCCCTTGGAGGAATTTTGGGCATCGCGGTCCTCTCGAAGACGAGTGCCATCCTTTTGCTGCCTGTCGCGTTTCTCGCTGAACTGCGAAAGTCAAGGGAAACCGGTTGTCACATGTCCACCGGAGCCATCCGGTATCTGGTGACACTCATGATGATGATCAACATCGTGAATCTGGGATATCTCTTCGAATTTTCGCCCTGCAGCCTGTCCGAAGTCGCTCCAAGATCCACGACCCTGAACAACTTACTCTCCATCAACGCCACAATAGGCAAACTCCCTTTGCCGTTGCCGCTGAGTTTTGTCGAAGGAATCAATCTTCAGTTGATGGATTTTGAGAATCGGGATGGTGGGATTCAAACTTTCATCGCAGGAACCTGGACTAGTCGCAGTCGTTGGTGGTATTACTTGTATGCCGCAGCATTGAAAATACCGCTCGGAATCTTGTTCCTGTTTCTGATCGGTTTGGGCAGTCTCGTGGGGCCCAATCGACAACTCCCGATAGCTGAATCTGCGGTGTTTGTGCTTGCCCCGTTGTTTTTCGCGTTTCTCATCCCATCCCTCGCCTCAGGTTTCGGATCTGGGATTCGGTATGTTCTGCCTGGATTTCCATTCCTTTTTCTGGTTGCTTCTTCAGCGTTCTGTACAAAAAAAAACTGGTATCGGATCGTTGTAAGAAATGTTCTGCTTGCTTGGGCGGTGCTCAGTAGTGTGTTGAATTATCCGCATTCTCTCTCCTACTTTAACGAGTTGGCTGGAGGGCCTGAAAATGGGCACAACTGTCTGCTCGAAGGCGGAGTGGACTATGGCCAGGATCTGCTGTTCGCCTTAAACTGGAAAGAAAAGAATGGCCACAAAAGTCCAGTTTATTTTAGTTACTGGGGTCCCGTCCAAGCGGGCGATTTGAACCCTGCATTTCTCACCTTGCCAAGGTCACCCGCCGCCTTGCCTGAGCACGGCTGGTGTTTGATCTCAGTGAATTACCTGCATGATTCACGATGCAACGAGGACTTCAGCACCCGTTCGATATTCGCCGAGTCTCAACCAACCTGTCACCTCACCCCGGCGATCCACATTTACGAATTCGAGCGAATTGAAGGCACCATTCGAGTGGTGAGGCGACGGTGATTTCGGAACCTGTCTGGGGAATTGATGAAAGTCGTCACCAGGGATCTCGCAATTGCGATACGATAAGCACGATCTAACACTGTTGCCATACATACCTGAAACGGCGAGTCGCCCGATCTTCCGAGACGGCAAGAGTCTGGTTTCCATTCCCCGGGGGCGACTCCAGTTGGAGACAGTGAGGACCCGACTGTTCGGATTCAATTGAAGGTCGTTTAGGGCCGTTTGTAGTCGGCAATCCAGAGTTGGCTTGATTCGTCTTCGCCGCGGTTTGAAGTCCACATCAGCTTTTTGCCATCGGGGCTGAACACGGGAAGGACATCGGCTTTGGGGTGGGTGGTAACTCGGCGGACTTCTCCCGGCGTGACGGTTGTGTCCGTCGTCTGAATCTGCATCGTATATAGGTCGAAGTTGGCGCCACGTGGGCCTTGCGAATAGTCAGCTCTCGCCCAGACGAATTCATTGCCGCTGGGATGAAAATAGGGAGCCCAATTCACGGTGTTTAAGTCATCTGTGAGTTGGACTTCGTGTTTGCCGTCGACGGAAACCATATAGATTTGGAGCATGTGTTCCTGCTGGCGGTCGCTCCGGAAGATGATCCATTTGTCATCCGGAGAGAAGAACGGACCGCCATCGTAGCCATCGACATCGGTGATCTGCCGGACATTCGAGCCATCGGCATCCATTATGTACAAATCAGGGTCACCGTCTCGAGAGGAAGTGAAGACGATTTGTTTGCCATCGTGGGAGTAGCTCCCCTCGGCGTCATAACCCTGGGAATCGGTGAGCCGGGTCAGATGAGTTCCATCGACATTGCAGACGTAGATTTCCATATGGGGGTCGAAGTCCCATTCATATCGCCGTCGGCCCCCGGCGGCCTGTTCGGCGCGAGTGTCTCGTTCGATCCCTTCCAGGTTCGGATGTGTGTGGGCGGAGGCAAAGAGGATTTTCTCACCATTACGACTGAAATAGGCGCAGGTTGTTCTTCCTCGTCCGGGACTGATTCGTTGGGGGGAGCCTCCATCAAGCGGTTGGGAGTAGATCTGATAAAAAGGATACCCGACTGGGTAGGCTTGGTAGACGATCTGCTGGCCATCGGGAGAGAAGTAGCCTTCGCCGGCCCGCGGGAGTCCCGACGTCACTTGGCGAAGATTGCTGAGATAACGGTCTTCTCCCTCTGAGAGATCACCAGCGGCTGCGGGAGGTGTCTGTAAAAGGAGCAAAAGTGCTAGAAGGTATCCAGATTTCAGCATGGTGATTCCAACGGTTGACAAGGCTCACTGGCGTTACAACTCTCCATTCAGGAAGTATCGCGAATCGCGGTCACAAGCGAAACCGCTCGATTGACTCGCTCTACACAAAAGGTATACTTGCGTACACACTTCACTGCGTCAAGGTTTTGCGATTCAGGCGTCGAAAAGTTGAGCAGACGGGGGCCATGGTGGGACATTCAAGTAAAAAAAATCAACGCGGGAAGAATTCCAAGTCCGGGATTCGTCGAATCTTTGTGAACTTCGATCAGCCCCTGTTGAACGCTGTCGTGGAAGAATTATCGGATTGGTCCGCCGACCAGTCATTTTGCGACCTGTCGAATGTCACGGTGGTTTTTCCGGGAAGTCAAGCAGGGCGTCGATTTCAGGAAATTCTGGCACTTTCGGCCGGAGGGGCTCTGTCTCCGCCGCGAATCCTCACCGTCGGCCAACTTCCAGAAGAGCTTTACCATCCACAGAAACCGTTTGCGACCCATCTCACTCAACGAATGGCTTGGGCGAAGGCCTTGCAACAGTTCGATCAAGAGCGGCTGCGAGTTGTGATCCGCCACCCCCCTGCCCTGGACGATCTGACGGCTTGGATGCGGCTGGGTGAGCTTTTTCGGAAACAGCATCGGGAACTTGCCGGAGATGGTCTCAATTTTGGAGATGTTGCGGAGCAGGGAGCGTCGCTTCCTGAGTTTCAGGAGGCGGAACGTTGGGAGGTGATGACGGAACTTCAGCAGAATTATCTTGACCTGCTGGATGCTTTCAGCGTCTGGGATCGTCAGACGGCACGACTTGTTGC
>JAGQQQ010000798.1 GCA_020426125.1 Planctomycetaceae bacterium | reverse complement strand
GACGGGCATGGTTCGCGGGGATGAACCGGCGGAAAAACCGCAACCGGAACAGCAGGCGAGTGAACAATCCGGCAGTGAACAGTCTGGCAGCGAACTCTCGGACCTTGAGCAGGCGTTTGTCGCCTTGCTTGATGGCGCCGTTCTCAATGGGACCTTCACCGTTGACGCGAAACGGGATCAGGCTCCCAAGCCGGAGAAGTACACCATCAACGGCGTCCGCAAGGTCTCCGGAGACAATTGGATCGTTGAGGCGCGCATCACCTACGGCAAGCTGGACGTGCCGGTACCCGTCCCCGTGAAGGTCAACTGGGCGGGGGATACTCCGATGATCCAAGTGACCGATTTGACCATCCCGCTCGTGGGCGACGGATTCTCTTCGCGAGTCCTCTTCTACGATGGCCGCTATGCTGGCACCTGGCAACATGGCAAAGTGGGAGGCCACATGTTTGGAATCGTGGAGAAGGTCGCCAAAGAGAAACCCGTTGCTCCGAAAAGGCCGGCGACAGATGCGGGCGATTCGGATTCCTGACTTTCCCACGGACTCGTCTGGTCTGGATCAAAACTTTGTCCGATTACGATTCCAGCTTGCCCCCCGCCCTGTCGGCGAACAGTTCGACGGACATGTCGAAGCTGTTCGGCTGCTTCATGTTCCTGTTTGGGTTCCTGTTCAGCTCGATCTTCTTCGTGGTCGGATCAGCGATGTTCTACCTGATGGGGTTGAGTCCGTGGATGAGCGTCCTTTCCGCCCAGTCATGGCAGGAGACCCCCTGTGTCATTCTCGCTCCCGAAGCAGGGGGGCCAAAACTCCGATACAGTTACGATATCAACGGTCGGGAATTCATTGGGACGGAGTATTCCTTCGACAAAATGAACGGAGGACTGCCCGCCGAAAACGATCTCCGCAGAGAGTTTCCGGTGGGAGCCAACACCGTTTGTTACGTTGATCCGGGGGACCTGAGCAATGCTGTGCTGCACCGCGGATTCGTGGCCGGCATGCTTTGGGGTTTGTTTCCGATTCCGTTCCTGTTGGTGGGATTGATTGGATACATCGTGTTGTTCTTCGCCGTCCGCAATCGCAAATCGATTGGGTCGGGCCTGTCTCCGAGTCTTGCCAACCTCTCATCGCGGGGAGAGACGGGCGGGCCGGACCGCCCTTCAATGAGGGCGTCCTCAGTGACGGCCGTTCAGACGGTCTCCAACTCCGATTTCGATGATGAAGACCTGATCGACGAATCCGGGCCGGTGACACTGACCGTCGAATCGTCTCCACTGGGCAAGTTCATTGGCACACTGATCTTCGCCGTCATTTGGAACAGCATCGTCGGCGTGTTTGTCTTTTTGATCGGTTCAGAATGGATGAACGGCAAGGGAGAGTGGTTCCCCACGCTGTTCATGATCCCGTTTGTGTTGATCGGTTTGGGAGTGATCGGGGCCGCCGTTTATTTCTTCCTGGCGACGTTTAATCCGACTCCGGTGATGACGATGAGTCGGCGCTTGATCCCCTTGGCCGGAACTGCCGATTTGAACTGGGAGTTCGCCGGCAATACGCGGTCCATTCGCAATCTGCGGATTGTTCTCAAAGGCGTCGAGGAGGCTCGCTATACGCGCGGGACGGATACTTACACCGACACGGAAACCTTCTACGAGGAAGATGTGTTCAACGCGACTGATCCCACCGAGATCGAAGTCGGCTCGGCGGAATTGACAATCCCCGGCGATACCATGCACTCCTTCTCGGCCAGTAATAATAAAATCAAATGGTCACTGGAGGTCCAGGGAGACATTCCCCTGTGGCCGGATGTGCATGCCGTGTTTCCCATTCGAGTGGTCCCCCACGAATGAGCCAACTCCAGATCGAAACCGATTACTCCGCCTACTATCCTGGGGGAGAACTCCGAGCAAGCGTTTCGTGGCAGCTTGCGGAGATCCCCGATTCGGCGGAACTCCGACTCGTCTGGAATACTTCGGGAAAAGGGGACCGCGACTTGAAAGTGGTGCATGTCGTCCCCTTGCCTGATCCCCAAGCGAAGGACGAGAGGAACGTGGAACTGACGTTGCCGTGGGGGCCGTATTCCTTTTCGGGGAAATTGATCTCCCTGATCTGGGCACTGGAGTTGGTCCTTCAGCCGGGAAATGTTTCCGCTCGTCGGGAGATCACCATCGGCCCGGAGGCGCGGGAAGTCATTCTGATCAACAAGGCCGAAACGATCTGATGGACGAAAGCAGACGGCCGACCTCAATCGCACTCGGCTCTTCCCAAGACCGGACAACTGACTCCCATCTCTGTGTCGAAGTGATTCGCTCCAAGTCCTCACTCACTCCGCGAGTCGGAATCATCCTGGGGACCGGACTTGGCGAATTTGCGGAGACGTTGGAAGAGAGGGTGGAATTTGCCTATGCCGAGATTCCCGGATTTCCGGTTCCGTCGGCGGCGGGGCACCGGGGACGGCTGATTCTCGGGAAGATCGGAAGAGTGGACGTTGCAGTCCTTCAGGGACGCTGCCACCTGTACGAGGGCCGTGCGTATGAGGAGGTCTGTCATCCCGTACGCACGCTTCATCGTCTGGGCGTTTCCTCGTTGATCACCACATGTGCGGCCGGGGGACTTGCGACCGATCTCCGAGTGGGGGATCTGCTCGTGTTGCAGGACCACGTCAATTTGCAGTTTCGCCGCTCCGTCAATTTCACCAATGGATTCCAATTCCCCTATTGCGAACGAACCAGCGAGAAATTGCTTGAGATCATGCGGAAACAAGACATTCCCGGTCGCTTGGGAAGCTACTTGGCCGTCACCGGGCCCAACTATGAGACTCGTGCGGAACTGCGTTTTTTCCGACGGATCGCGGACTCGATCGGGATGTCGACGATCCCAGAAGTGCTCACCGCGCATCAGTTGGGGATGTCGGTTGCGTCCCTTGCGACAATCACCAACGTCTGTAACCCCGATCAAGCGATCGTTGCCGACTGCGACCACGTGATCGCCGCCGCTGCCGAAACGGCCCCCCGCGTCCGCCGTTTGATCACGACATTTCTGGAAAACGGACTCTGCCGTAGCGATACGATGTCCCCTGTCACTGCGTCACAAACGCTGAAATAACCGTGTGTGCGATGCTCGGAAGTTTGTGGCGCCGAGCATTTCGCTGTTGAAGATGGCACGCGGATGACGCGGATTCGGCGGATTCTCGCCGATCTCCTGTCAGGTCGTCATGAACGGGATTCCGCAACTCGTGACAGATTCGCCAGTGAATTCAGAATCCGAGTAATCAAGTCGGTGTTCTTCGATTCGAACAAATCTGTTTCCATCCGCCAAATCCGCGACATCCGCGTTCTATTCCCCCGAGCAATACTCCGTTTCTTCAGTGCGCCACTCTTTTCAAAGATTGCACCAATCCGTTGGATAGTGGCACAATGAAAGAGATCTGAACATTCGGTCTGGTTCCCGGTCGAACAATCGGTAAACTGGATCGTTTGGAAATCATAATCCCAGCGCGGGTAAGTTGATGACTTCGCAAGATGAATCTCTGGATGCCTTGGTGAATCAGGTCATTCACGGGGATCGCGAAGCGCTTGCGACGTTGTTTGCCCATCACCGGGAGCGGCTTTGGCGGATTGTCAATTTCCGTCTCGATCAGCGGCTCATCGGTCGCGTGGACGCCGACGATATTCTCCAGGAAGCCTATCTGGATGCGGAAAAACGGATCGAACACTTCCTGCAAGATTCTCCCGAGTCGTTTTTCATCTGGCTGCGACTGATTGTTAATCAAACGCTGATCGACGTGCATCGCCGTCACTTGGGAACGCAGGCTCGCGACGCCAGCCGTGATCGGCCGATCCACGGAACCTGGAGTTCCTCGTCCACCTCGTTTTCCCTGTCTCACCATCTCTTGGGACACCTGACTTCTCCAAGTCAAGCGGCTCTCCGCGCGGAACTCAGCGAACAACTCAACCTCGCCCTCGAGGGAATGGGAGACATCGACCGCGAGGTGCTAGCGTTACGACATTTCGAAGAACTGTCCAACAGTGAGACGGCTCAGGTTCTGGGACTCTCCGAGCAGGCCGCCAGCTTGAGGTATGTGCGTGCACTGGGACGGCTGAGAAAGGTTTTGGAAGCCATTCCAGGGTTCCGGGACCGTTTGAATTGACCGCTGTTGGATTCCACACTGACCGGAAACATCACTTTCCGGAAAAATGGCAGGTTGATGCCCCATCTGATTTTTCGTTTTAGGCCGGAGTCTCCAACCCCGGCTCACTCATGATTATGTCCGGCTCTTCTCCTCTTTCGAATGATTCAGCTGACATCTGCGGACTCCCCATTCGCGATGAGGCGGCCGGTCGAGATCCGCTCGAACGAATTGCATCGGATTATCTGGAGTCCCTGCGAAAAGGGACACCGATTGATCTGGAAGAAATTGTCCGTCAATACCCCGAATTTGAAGGGGAACTTCGAGAGTTCCTTCCCCTCGTTGCCGCGATGGAGACCTGGAAATCCCAGCAGGAGATGCAGACGCTCAGGAGACCCCTTCCCGAGACGTTCGAGATCACACGATTGGGAGACTGTCGGATCGTTCGCGAAATTGCCCGAGGGGGAATGGGGGTGGTTTTTGAGGCCGAACAGGAGCCAATCGGCCGAAAAGTGGCAGTGAAATTGCTTCCGTGGAGATTCCCTCGGCATTCCAAATGGTGCCAGCAGTTTCTCAGCGAAGCTCGGATTGCCGCTGGGC
>JAGQQQ010000797.1 GCA_020426125.1 Planctomycetaceae bacterium | reverse complement strand
CCATCGCACATTCTTGACAACCTGACCCCAGCCACCCCGCCGCCCGTGGCAGACGGCACACATCACCTTGCGAGTTGCAGAGCATTCCTCGCACGATTGCGATTTCGCGAGAATCCGGCGAAGCTTGTGACCGGCGTTGTCCGGCAATGGTTGCCTCCGTCGATATACGCTGCACAGGCTGTCACCGCAATCAGAGTTTCCCAGATGAGTACCCGTCGAGAGTTTCTCAAATCCGCCGCCGTGGCTGCGTCGGCGCTGCCGTTTGCTGGTCCGTTTGTTCAGGCCTCGGACAAGGCCCGCAAGTACCGGACGGCCCTCATCGGGACGGGTTGGTGGGGGATGAATATTCTTTGCGAGGCGATCGCGGCCGGGCAGACGAAAGTGGTGGCCCTGTGCGATGTGGACGGCTCTCAACTCGATGTGGGTGCCGATGAACTCGTCGGACTCACCGCCGATTCTCCGAAGCTCTACCGGGACTATCGGGAGATGCTGGAGAAAGAAGACATCGAAATCGCGATCGTCGCGACGCCCGACCACTGGCACGCTTTGAATGCGATTGAATGCTTGAAACACGGAACCCATGTCTTCGTGGAGAAGCCGACGGGACACACCGTTCGCGAGAGCCGGGCGATGGTCGAGATCGCCCGGCAGGCGGATCGCGTCGTTCAGGTCGGCTTGCACCGGCGGATTGGTCCCCATCATGTCTCGGGGATGAAGTTTCTGAAAGAGGGGCACGCAGGCCAGATTGGGCTGGTCAAGATGTTCGTTCATGGCGGCGGCGGACACGAGAATCCCACCCCCAACAGCGAACCGCCCAAGGAACTCGACTGGGACTTTTATTGTGGACCGGCTCCGTTGCGGCCGTTCAATCGCAAGATTCATCCGGGCGGGTTTCGGAACTTCCTCGACTTCGCCAACGGCACGCTCGGAGACTGGGGGGTTCACTGGCTCGACCAAGTCCTTTGGTGGACGGACGAAAAATACCCCAAGCGAGTCTTCTCCACGGGTGGGCGCCAGATTGCCGGGGAGCCGATTCTGAATGATGAGGAGCAGACCACCGACGCCCCCGATCATCAGACGGCGACCTACGAATTCGAGTCCTTCACCGCGATTTGGGAGCACCATCGTTTCGGACGGACCGGACCGTATCCGCATCCGTTCGGCTGCTACTTCTACGGCACCGAAGGGATCTTTCACATGGGTTGGAAAGACGGCTGGACCTTCTACCCCTCTGATGGCAAGAAGCCCCCGGTCCACGAGGATCCGCAATTCGACAACGTGCCCGACGGCCACAATGTCCCTCCCCTGTGGCGGGACTTTTTGAGTGCGATCGAAACCGGGGCTCGCCCCGTCGCGGATGTTGAGGTTGGCCACCTGTCGACGAATCTGAGTTTGCTCGGCATGCTCTCCTACAAACTCGGGCGCAGCATCGACTGGGACGGCGAAAAGGAGCTGATCCCCGGGGATGACGAGGCGAACGCCCTGCTTCAACGGGAGTATCGCGGCGAATGGGAATACCCGACCGTATAAGTTGGAAATTGGGTTGGGACCCGTCCGGAGCCTTTTCCATGGTTGTTGGAATGCGTATGGTTCGGCCTGACGTCCGTCCGTTGAAGAAAGAATCAGCATGTCTCAGTCCGCACAGCACGCCGATGTCGTTGTTTTGGGAGCCGGTCCCGGGGGATATCCGGCCGCCTTCGAAGCCGCCGACCATGGCCTCAATGTCATCATGGTCGACCAGGATCCCAAACCAGGCGGCGTCTGTTTGAATCGGGGCTGTATTCCGTCGAAGGCCCTGCTGCATCTCGCCAAGTTAATCCACGAAGCGAAAGAAGCCTCGGAATGGGGGCTCACGTTTTCCGAACCGCAAATCGATCTCGATAAGATTCGCGGGTTCAAGGAATCGGTCGTCACGAAGCTGACGGGCGGGATCAAGCAACTCAGCGATGCCCGCGGCGTGACACTCATTCAAGCACGAGGGGAGTTCAAGGACTCGGGAACATTGACGCTGACCCACCCCGATGGGACGACCTCCGAGCTGACTTTCGACAAGTGCATTGTCGCGGTCGGTTCGCGGCCCGCCTTCCCCAAGTTTCTCGACATCGGCGATGACCGGGTGATGGATTCGACCGGCGCCTTGAACCTGCCCGAGATTCCTGAGCGATTGCTGGTCATCGGCGGCGGCTATATCGGC
>JAGQQQ010000796.1 GCA_020426125.1 Planctomycetaceae bacterium | reverse complement strand
AATGGTCCCCAAGACATGTCGTTCTCGCCGAGGTGATAGAAGATCCCCGCCAGTTCCACGTGTTGGCCTTTGGATTCCAGTTCTCGGATTGATTCCTGAACAAAAGCAATGAACGCCGGATAGAGGTTGCGAGACTTGGCTTCGCTTCCCTCGGGAGTCCAGTCAATAATCTGGGAGCCGCTGTGTGTGAACTTCGCGATCGCGATATTGGAGACGCCATGCTTCTGGAGCGTTGCCCCGAAACTCAACTCCGGGCCAAACGTGTCGTAAAACCCGGCAGGTCCCAGCGGCTCCCAGCCATCCGATACCTTATATCCTCCTCCGATGCTGTATCTGTAGGCGATAGACTGATTGTCACGCAACAAATCTGGCCCGCCATCCAGCTTGGCCAACTCTTCAACAAAGGCTCGTTCACCCTCCATGTTGCGATGGCCGGCAAGAATGAAAAGCTTGATGGTCGATCCTTCTGCGTACGGCCATGTATTCAATGGACGAGGCGTTGATTTCAACTTGCCGATGTTCCTCAGGTAGGCATCGGCGTAGTTGACTCCGTGTTCCAATTGCCCAAGCGTACCATAGTGATAGTGCAGACCGACTCCGCCGCCGATCTCGACGCCGACATGTGATGTCGGCACGTACTGGGCGAGGGGATCGCTCTCGGTGACTTCCTTCTGGCCGAGACTGATTGCGTACATCCGGGGGCGCAGGTCCATCCCCCAGATTGTTTTGGTGCACAGTTCTCCAATGTAGAACCGCAACTCGGGGGCATTCAGGTCTCGTCGCCAGCTTGCCAGAAAGTTCTTGAGGTTGCGGCCGTAGTTCTCCATGTACTCGGGATTGAACATGTCGTTCTCCCCCTGATGCCACATGAACCCTTCCAGGCGGTACTGGACTTCTTGCTGGTCCAGGTCGGCCAGTGCCTCCCGAATCCGCTGCAGCGCGAGCGGGTACATTTTGAAGCCGCTCGGTTCGTCCGGATTCCAGTCTCCACCGAGGTGAGTTCCCCCAGCCGCAACTTTGATGATGGCGAAAGGAGCATCGATGGTCTGCGTCACCTTCCGGGCAAAGCTCAACTCCGGACCCACCACGTTGTTGACCGGTTGCAGGTCCACCCACCCATCGGACGTTGTTTTGTTCTCACGGCCAAGGCAATACGAAAACCGGACACCGGGTTGCGGAGCTTCCAGACCTGCAAACGGAGGGAACCGCTGAATGTCCTCCACTTTTGAGTCGGACCCGACCATGTTGGACTGACCCGCGAAGATGAAGACCCGCAGCGTCTTGTTGTCGTCCGCATAGAGAGTCGACGCGACAAAGAGCAGGACCGCAAACGCCAAGTTCTGCTTCCAAGCGTCGCAGAGGATTTCGTAGAGCCCAGTGAAACAACGATTCATTCTTGGTTTCCAGTCAAGTTATCCCCCGGCATTCAGTCGCCAGATGGCGAAGTTCAGCACACTCGCAAATGTGACCCAGCCCAAGTATGGCACCAGCAACCAGCCGGCAGGTTTCGAGCGTCGAAAGAACGCCACCGTCGTGAACAGAATTGCCAGCCAGAGGATGACAATCTCGACAACCGCCCAGCCAATTTGGTGCATCCCAAAGAAGATCCAGGACCATGCGATGTTGAGAATCAGCTGGACGGCGAAC
>JAGQQQ010000029.1 GCA_020426125.1 Planctomycetaceae bacterium | reverse complement strand
GCTGTCAAACCAGCTGGTTCTTCGGTTTTCTTATTCGCATTCTCCCCTGATTCGACGACGGCATTTTCGCCGGAGGTTCCGGTTCCCTTGAGAAAGTCCCCCAGTGCCTGGGCGAGTTCGGCCATCGACTGGTAGCGGTCCTCAGGCTTTTTGGCCATCGCCTTCAGACAGATGGCTTCCATTGTTGGATCAAGATCAGGGCGATGTTGGGATGGCGGATCAGGTTCGTCCCGGACGATGGCCCCTAGCACCTCGGCGATCGATCCTTTGAAAGGGCGTTCGCAACTGAGCATTTCGTACAGAATGACGCCCAAACTGTAGATGTCCGAACGAGGACCGATCTTGTCGACTTCTCCTTTCGCCTGCTCTGGAGGCATATAGATCGGGGTTCCCATGATCTGACCTTCCTGGGTCAGATGCGTGTCCTGCGAGCTGTCCCGACGGGCCAGTCCGAAGTCCATCACGACCGGTTCCTTTGACTTGCGGTCGATCATGATGTTGTCGGGCTTGATGTCCCGGTGAATGACGTTTTCCCGATGAGCGGTCTCCAGAGCCAAGGCGACTTTGCGGATAATAATCGCGACCTGCCTCTCAGTCAGCGGCTTATCAGGATTAATAAAAGCCGAAAGCGGAAGCCCCTGAATGAACGCCATCACAATGTAGGGTTGCTGATCCAACTCCCCAATCTCGTAAACGGGACAGATATTGGCATGCCTGAGAGTGGCGGTCGCGCGAGCCTCGCGGAGAAACCGTTCGAGAAGTTCCGGCGTGTCCAATGACGACAATAACGGAACCTTCACGGCGACATCCCGATCGAGCTGCGGATCGTATGCGTGGTAAACCGTTCCAAAACCGCCCTTTCCCAGAACGCGCTTCACCTGAAACTTGCCAAATGTTTCCAGGTCCGGATTTTCGCTGGACTGCTTTTTCCTGACTCCGATCCGAGAGGACTCAACAGCAGGGTTATTCAGCGAAACCGTTTCTTTTCTGCGGGGAGCGTTTCCGATCCGCGTCTGATTCCCCGGTTCCGTTCCGGCCGACTTTTTCCGCCACTCGGAAAAGGCCCGCCGAACAATTTCAAGATCCTGGGGAAACCTTTTTTCGTAGGAGTTTTGAGGCGAAAGTTGGCTTTGCCGACCAAGCAATTCCAATTCCACTCGAAGCAGCGACTGCAACAAGTGATTACGGTCAATCTCCGTCGATCCGGCCAGAATGTCCTCAATTCTCGGCTGTTTTCCAGCCTGAATCTGTGACTCGAATTCATCGCAGATCCGGTCCACTTCACGTGCGGCCTGAAACGGAAGTGACTTGGCATCATCGGACATGATCGAGAATTCCCATTCGTTGAGATGGTCTGTTGACGTGCTCTCTTCTTCAGTTGTTCCAATTGGGGCGTTGGCCCCTTCAAGAAAATCCCAAAAGTGGAAGATTCGAACCGAAATCCGATGAGGGTCAGTCCGATTGGTCGTCCTTCCAGAGTTTGCGGAGGAGCCGTATCTTCCTTTCCACACTGCTGATACTGCAGTTCAAGGCGTCAGCGATTTCCTGTTGGGTGTGATTCATGAGTTTCATAATCGCGACCGCACGAAGGTCCTCGTCCAACTGGAGAAGTTGTTCGGCGCACATGACGTCAAATTCGTGACTGGAGAGATGTTCCAGCGCCTGGTCCAGTCGAAACGGAGAGTCTGCCCCACCGGGAACGGACGATTCGGGAAGGACACGTCCCCCACCCCGTTTTTGTGTGCGGTCCCGGCGCTGATGCTTGAGCGCGCGGCGGACTGTCATCGTCGTCAACAACCGCCAGAGGTTCTCGCGGTGAAACTCCCCATCCATCTCTCCTCGCGTGGCCCGACTCCAGAGACTCAAAAAGACACTCTGCGCGATATCTTCCTGATCGGAATACTGCGGAATCTGTTTCGCCAACGTTCGTTGAGCGACTGAGAGGATTCTGGGAGCGCACTTCTCCCAGAGCCGTTCGACTGCAACTTCATCCCCTTGCCGCAGCTGATGGAAGAAAAATGTGACGGATTCGACGTTCTCCGAGGACATTCAGATCCCTGACAACATTGTCGACAGCGAGATCATCATTCTCTGGGACTGTTTCGCAACAATACAACGAATGTTAAGATCCTGCAAACCCGAGGGGATCTGCGACAAATCGTGAAGGATGATTTCTGAGACTGGGAACTGATGGAAAAGAAGAGACTTGGTGTCTCCGCTCGTATCTCCGGCCAACAGGAAACATGGTGAAACTCGCTATGCACAAGTGTCCGTATTGCGACCTTCCCCTCTCTTCCGGCGTTTTGACGTGCCCGTCGTGCCAAGCGGACCTGCGAAATGTCGACCTGGCTGCTCCAGTGGGCGGAAGAGCCGGCGAGACGCTGATCGAAAAGCCATCCAGAATCTCTTCAAACGCTTCCCCAGGGGCACCGAAGCCAGCGTCAACGTCGGCGCCGCCATTGACACGGGGTCGAACCACGAAAGCCACAAAAATCGCGGACACCGCGATTCCTTTCCGGCCTGAAAATTGCCCCCCGATTTTGAAGATCTGCCTGCTGGATCCCGGATCGCGGGACGAAGGAGAATGGTTTCGAATCCGGGATCGCCGGTTTGTGATGGGCCGTTCCGAGGGAGACCTCGTAATGCCCTTTGACGAAGGGCTCTCCGGAATTCACGCGGAATTGGTGAGGCGAACCCATGGCACTGGCTATCGATATGTCTTGGTGGACTTGAACAGCACGAACGGGACGTTTGTCCGAGTCTCGAAAGTTGTTCTGCGACCGGGGCAAGAGCTGCTCATCGGAAGCCATCGATTCTCCTTCGACGCAGGCGATGAATCGGAGCCGGAGCAGATGTCCCCTCAGGAACATGAAGACGACACTCCCACAGCGACGATTAACTGGCAAAGCCAGCGTCCGGCGTCAAAGAATTCTTCGGTCTCCGGCCCGGGGCTTGTGGAGATCACCCACACAGGAGACGTCGGAATTCGTTTCCCCTTTTCCAAGGCTGTTCAAACGATTGGCAGCGCCCCAGGACAGGCGGACCTCATCATCGCTGGGGATCCTTTTGTCAGCGGAGTTCATGCTCGAGTTTCCAAAACCAACCAAGGGCGCTGGCAGATCGAGAACTGTGGTTCCCTGAACGGGTTGTGGCTCCGTGTCACGGAAATGCCGCTGGAACGGAACGCCGAATTTCAGATCAGTGAACAGCGTTTCCTCGTCTGTCCCAAATAACGTCGCCATGGGGATACGGAAAGCTTGCAGGGGAAAGAGTCAGAGTGGGCCATCGATTTCCTTGTGAATTCGTATTTACGGATGCTTCGAGAGCCATTCCCACCACGCCCCCACTGTTCCCCTCATACTTCTCTCAAAGAAGAAGAGGAGTTCCTTAAGAAGCCTATGCGTTTGAGTGCCACCGACGTTGATGGCTGCCTGAGAAAGAAAACGGGACGAATACGGCGATGGTCGCCCCCTTTCATCAGCCGATACCAGAACATCATTTTTGAATCCAGTCTAGGGCTGATACGATGCCGGTCTGACATCGTCGATCCATTCTCTCGCATCGTTCAAGGTGAGTTCATGCTCAGATCTTTATTGTCGCTGGGACTTTTGACGCTGTTCGGCCTTTGGTCCCTCGGGGCTCAGGCGGCGGAAGTCCTGACACTCGCCGGAACGGGCGCTAAGTCCCGGTCCGGTGACGGTGGTTTGGCAAGTGAGGCGGCCGTTGGCGAGCCCTATGGTGTCGTGATCGGACCAGATGAAGCACTCTACGTTTGTGAGATTGCCACACATGTCATTCGTCGCGTCGATTTGAAGACTGGAACCATCTCGACCATTGCTGGTTCGGGCGTGAAAGGCTACGCCGGTGATGGCGGTCCGGCTCTCGAAGCCAAACTCGACGAACCCTACGAGGTTCGATTCGATTCCGCCGGAAATCTCCTTTTTGTGGAGATGAAGAACGCCGTGGTGCGCCTGGTCAACAAAACGACGGGAACGATTGAGACAGTCGCTGGAACGGGTGCAATCGGATTCTCTGGAGACGGGGGCCCAGCGAGGCAGGCAACCATGAACCGTCCTCATTCGATCGCTCTCGACAGAGACGACAATATTTATGTCTGCGATATCGGCAACCACCGAATTCGCAAAATCGATGCCCAATCCGGAACCATCACAACTTACTCAGGAACGGGCGAACGACGACCAACCCCAGATGGGGCTCCGATCGGGAGAACGCCGCTGAATGGTCCTCGCGCACTCGACATCGACTCTCACGGCCGACTCGTCCTCGCCCTCCGCGAGGGGAACGCCATTTACCGGTTCAACCCCGCGCAGAATCGAATTGAACACCTCGCCGGAACAGGCAAAAAGGGATACACGGGGCATGGCGGTCCCGCCCTCAAAGCCGAACTGTCCGGTCCGAAGGGAGTCGCCGTTTCCTCGAATGGGGACATCTATTTTGCTGACACCGAAAGCCATACCATCCGCATGATTTCCGGGAAAGATGGGACGATGCACACCATTGTTGGCGATGGCACTCGCGGCGATGGGCCCGGTGGCGATCCACTCCATTGCCGCCTCGCCCGACCGCACAGCGTTTGTATTGATGCCGAAGGAAATGTCTACATCGGCGATAGCGAAAACAATAAGGTTCGCGTCTGGCGCCCATGACTGGGCTGCATCGACATTGAGAATCCCGCGAGGAAACAGGAATCGCGACGTCGAAAGATGAGATCGCTTGCCGAAAAAACTGTGACTCGTCCCCGTCGGAAGGAGTCGTCAGAAAATGCCCTTTGGGTTTATGGCCGGGTTGGCGTGGGGGATCCGGTTGATCTGACCCGGTTGCCAGAAGGTGCCGGGCATGCGGAGCGAAGGGGAAACCGGGACGAGTCAACGGGCCGGTTAATCCCCATTCGCGCATGAAAAAACGGGCTGATCACGCTGGGTGAGCGCGGGCGAAGCTGCACGCTGCGTGGATCAACCCGAAGAGCGAAGCTGATGAAGCCTCAACTCGTTAATGCAGGCCGCCATAGGCGTCCATAATCGGTGCCGACGACTGGTGCGGAAAATTCCAACAGGCCGACTGATCCAGACTGCGAAACGCCGAGCCGACATCTTTTAACTCGCCGTTGACGTTTTTCGCGGCCTGTGAGAGGCCGACCGTCATCCCCAGCACGCCCACGGTCGAAACCAGCGCCAATTCGCTGCTGATGAGAAAACCGGCTTCATCGTTTAAGAGGCTGCTGAAGATCTGCCGCATGAGAATGTTCCTCGGGGATGTATTCGTCTTAGCCGTTGATCGAAAAGAACGGGCTGAATTCCTTTCAACGGTAGGACACGAATTTCAGATTGGCCCGAGAAAACGAAAAGCTTTGTTTGTTCGACTTGTGCGGGCCTCGATTCTGCGGATTGTGTCGATTCTCCCCATCGCAACGGGTCAGCCCCGTTTCCAGGACGAGAAAGTACAACGAAAGACCGCGATGATTGCGGTGCGACATCGGGATCGCCGCGACTCTTCAGTCGGAGACCGCGAGATCCGTGCGATCGAGAAGGGCCTTTATGCCGTCTAAAAGCACCTGCTCGACCCCCGGTGCCACCCGAGAGGCTCGCTCGCTGGTCTCATATCCTCCCTGGCTGTAAGCGATCTCGGTGCCAATATAGCCCGGGGCGTAGTCGCCATAGGCGGCCATCGCGACGAAACCGTCTGGCCGCATCCGCTTCGCCGCAAGTTGATACTCGACGAACAATTCCCCAGGCAAATGGAGGATTCGGCAATCGCCAATCCGCAGGCAGGAAAGCGGAATGGGATCTTCTTGTTGACATCTTCTTAGCCATACGAGGTGCTTGGCCGCATACCATTTGTCGTCCGGCTTGGCATCGGGCGACTCCAAGGTCTGCAGCAATGTGTCCTCATTCAGGTGATTGGCCACGGGAAGTAAAACGGGTTCCGTTTCCCACGCCAGGTCCGTTGCGGAGAGGGGCTGTTTCTCGATTGACTCCCAAGCCTGTTTCATCCCTGCC
The DNA here is from genome assembly GCA_020426125.1 of Planctomycetaceae bacterium. Taxonomy (GTDB): domain Bacteria; phylum Planctomycetota; class Planctomycetia; order Planctomycetales; family Planctomycetaceae; genus HKST-UBA70. The sequence continues at coordinate 3,650 of JAGQQQ010000029.1, read as the reverse complement.
GCGACTCGGTCAGCGAGTACCTGGCGGTTCTCGTGCGACCCATCGTTCCATTTTCCCGCGCCGATGTTGCCTCCGGCTCCATTGAAGTGAATGTGAATGGTGCCCGTCTCCCGCTCCCGAGCATTTCGGGCCAGACCAGGAAAGTCGGGATTCGCGAGTCCCGTACGATAGTAGCTCTGCGGATGCGTTGCGTAATACGTCAGAACGGCCAATGGTGTCTCACCATCCCAAAAACTCACAAGATTCAACTCGGGATCGATCGTCCCCACGGGCAGGGCTCGGACTTCGGGGTCACGGCACGCCGTGTAACGGGTGACTTTAACCTTCCCATCGTCACCTAGGATACGTCGATTCGACGCCACGTTCTCGATGATCCCCCTCCCCAGTCCGAGATGGGTGACAGGCCTCGCCTTTGGCAAGGCGGACTGGATCGCCGCCGAGGCCTGACGAACGACTTGCCGCGCATGCCGGGCATCAAAGCCGACATTTTGGAGTCCGTATCCATTGAGAACGTCTTCAGCCGCGAAGTCACATCGGGGTGCATCATGTTGGTGTAAGGTATGCACCGCGACTCGGTCCGGAGACGTTCCGGCCGCGGCGGCCAGCGATTCCTTGAATAGGGTCTGCCCCCCACTCGCGATGCCGATCCAATCGACTGCGCAGAGAACGATGGGTTTCTCGGCCCCGAGCAGGACGATCCCCTTACAACTCAGTGGCGTTTGAATCCCCTTTGTTGGATCGTACGCCAAAGGACTCCCGATCGGAGGAGAGGCGTCCACGGAAAACGTCGCCACTCGAAGGGGTTCGTCCGCCAAAAGTTGACGCCCAGAGGCAATCACGAGGAGTGCCATCGCCAAACGGAAGAAACGCCAGACCTGTTTCATGGGGAACCTTTAGAGGTAAGTCGAGAAGGGGGCTTTCCGGTCGTCAACGATCGGCCTCAGAGGTATCAGGAACCTTGTTTTCGAGAAACATTCTTAGATCCTCGACATCGCGACTGGAAACATGATGCGCCGGCTTCCATTTCCCTTGGGAAACCGAGAGCAACAGCAGGTGGTTGCCAGCATGATGAATGAGTTCCCAGCTGTCGACATGAGACCACTCACATAGACCGTTTCCGTAGACGATGCCATCCTCATAAATGGTCGTAGAGCCACGGAAGAAACTGTAGCTTGCGGCTCCTCCGCCGAATGCCATCATCCCGCCAATGGTCAGCAACCGTCCCGCTGAAATGGGATCGAGGGGACTGGCGATTGTGACCCCGATCAAAACTAGTCCGGCAATACACCACAGAAGGTAGCCAAATGCCAGCATCAGACGGTGATTCCTCGCGATCCCAAAACAAGCGATGCCGGCCCCCATCAGAAACAGGGACCAGCCATATTTCTCTGGTGACGCGACTTCATCCCCCGGAATCAACAAGCCGACAAGTCCAAGTAAAAAAACGGCGATCCCCAAGGGAATCAACCAACCTTGAGAGGGAATCCCCGACTGGGCGATCGGCGGTCCCACGCGAAACCGGACTGCTCCGGTGACGGGCTTTCGTGTCAGGACCCCAGCGAGAATCAAGAGAGCCATGACTCCCAGGGCGATCCACCCGATTATCAAACCGGACCAGGATTTGGCGGTCAATATGGCCAATGTCCCAATCGCCGCGACGATGCCAGGAACCGCGGCTTTGAGAGTGGCCAAGAAGGTCGCCGAATGGTTGGGAGTCGAGTTCATGGGGTTCGGTCGTTAGGAGAGGATGAAAAGTCGAAAATCACTACGGCTGGTTGACGAATCGGTTCCTGACTCACTTGAGATCTGACCCGACTTCCTCATCACCTTACCTCCATTCACGGGAAACGAACAGCTTGTGACGCCGGGTTGAGGATACCGAGGAGCACCACAAGTCGTCCTTCGAAAATGTCGCCGTGGCAATCTCTCGTCAATAGTGTCTGCCGAGTCAACCGAGGGGGCGCGAACGCGGCACGCGAAAAGGTGCGAAAACCCTCAATCGCCCTGAAGGTCCATTGACCAAGTCCGATTCCACCTCAGGAGCAACTGAGGCCCCTGCGTCAATAGAATCTCTCGTGTCGTCATATTTGACTGAAAATAAATGAGTTGCGACAAATCAACAAGAATTTTCGCGATATCCGGGTGGTTGCCCGTTTTGACCGGTTTGACGTAACCTTCGGATATTGTAGGAAATCGGTAGATTCTGCCGTTTGCCAGTTGACCAGAAAAATCAACACGACTACGATGTCAAGCGAGAAAACTCAATTTTTCGGTGGGTCGAAAAAAGAGGGAGCGAAGTTGACGTGCCTTGAGCTTTGGTTTCTCGACGAGGCATCCAGTTGAGGTGGCATTCCTATGTTAGTCCTCTCGCGCAAGAAGAACGAGAGCATCGTCATCGATGAGCGAATCACGATTACCGTCGTGGAGATTCGAGGCGATAAGGTTCGGTTAGGCATCGAAGCCCCACGAGACGTCCCAATTCACCGGAGTGAAGTTTACGAGGCTTTGACTCGAGCATTAGCTGAGCAGGCTGAATCGGAGGAGAATGGGGCAGCAAAGCAAGACGTCCCAAACTCTTAAGCGACCGACTAGCTTCGACGCGCCCGTTCCGTTCGATGAAATGGGGAGGCTCCGGGGAGTGAGTTTCGATTCACCGGCCTTTTAAGGTCTCGGTCCGGGAAATCTCCGTTCCGTCCTCCTTTTCGATTGTTGTCGGAATTGCACAAGGCAATTGTCCGACACAGGGCTCTTTAACACTCTCGACCACCGTCGCCCCAGAAATCTCACTTTGACGCCTTTCAGCACCAAACATCCGCCTGAAATGACCGTTCAAAAGGTGACGTGAATGACTCCGAAGGACATTCGGGGCGCCGGGAAAAATCGCCAAATCTCATCGCGCGCCCATTCTTTTTCATCCACTATTCAGGAGCTCGCCCCCCCAGAGAGGGAGGAGCATCAAATCCTGTCGCTTCGCGAGGTCAAGATGCCCGTCCCAAGAAAGGCACCTAAGGGGCTTTCTCTCAAATTCCCCCCCACGGGATTGCACAACATTTAGATATTGAGGGGGATAACGACGAAACCAGCGGCAACGAAGTCGGTGATTGAAGGGGTCAATCAAAACCCAATCGCCGAAAGAGCACCAGCGTGAGCCCTGAAAATTCTCGGGTGGCCATTCAACCTATGCCGGACTATGCCGGAAACTCATGTCGCAATGGGCGACCGCCTCAGTCCGTTAGCCGATCAGGATGACACCGAATAAACATTCTCCACGACTCGTGCCAAGCCACAACCAGAATGGGAGTGCGACGATCTTGGCGTAAGCCTCCAACGTGCGAAACACACGGGAGACAAGATGGCAAGCAGCACGCTTGCCGCACCTTTCACCTGTGACAATGCGCAAGGAAACCGGGGGGGAAGTCGTTGTCAATTTGCAGACGCTTCGGCGACCAGGACGTTAATCCTCCGCCCATTGCGGTCGAAGAAGACCGTCCCATCGGTCAACGCAAAGAGTGTGTAGTCGCTGCCCATTCCGACATTCTTACCTGGATGCCACTTGGTCCCACATTGACGGACGAGAATGTTGCCCGCGATGACACGCTCACCACCAAATTTCTTGACACCACGACGCTGCGCGTTCGAGTCACGACCGT
>JAGQQQ010000795.1 GCA_020426125.1 Planctomycetaceae bacterium | reverse complement strand
CGATCGAGAGCCCGAGTCCGGTTCCTTCGAACTCCCGCGTCAGGGCGGCCTCGCCGGGTGAGTTTCGCCCCTGTCGAAACTTCTCGAAGATGATCTGCTGGTCTTCCAGAGGAATCCCGATTCCCGTGTCCTCCACAGACAGGTCAAAAAATCCCTCTTCGTGCGCAGGTCGTCCGTAAACTTGAACTCGCCCCCCTTCGGGCGTGAATTTCACGGCATTGGATAACAAGTTGTAGACGATCTGCTGCAGTTTCCCGGCATCCTGGGTCAAATGGTCCACTGTCGGCGCGACGTCCCATTGCAGGCTGATGTTTTTCCTCTCGACGAGCGGGCGCATCGACCCAGTGAGGCGCTCCACAAGTTCGGTGAGTGAGAACTCGGAGATATGCAGTTCCATGCGCCCGGCCTCGATCTTCGCAAGGTCGAGAATATCGTTGATGAGCGTCAACAGGTTTTGTCCCGAGGTCCGAATGTTTGTCACATACTTCTGTTGCTTCTGAGACAGGTTCTCCGCCTCCTCGAGGACTTCACTGAATCCCAGAATCGAATTGAGCGGCGTTCGGAGTTCATGGCTCATGGTTGCCAGAAACTCATTCTTGATCTTGTTCATTTCATGGAGGCTGAGATTCGCCCGGGCCAACTCATCGACTTTTCCGTCGAGGTCACTGTTGACTTGGCGAAGCTCCTCCTGTGTCGTCACAAGGTGGCGGAGCATCCGATTGAAGGCATGGCTTAACTCCTGGAATTCGTCTCCCGTACGGATGTCCGCTCGTTGGTCCAGTTCTCCATGGGCGATGGCGTCACTTACGTCTTTCAAGTGCATAACCGGTTTCACGACGACATAACGCACAATGAAGTAGGCCACGAGCATCGACAGAAAGGCCGTGACGATCGCCATCGCCACGAGGATCGCACTATTCCTGGCGATGTCCCGTTGAGTGTCAATCAGTTCAAAGGTCAGGCGCGCCATTCCCATCACGTCTCCGACTTCGTGAACCGTTGGCGAAAATGGACCCGGCTCGATCACATTCTCGGCATCGGCCTGCTCCCGTTCCCCGTGGCAGCGGAAACAGAGTTCGGTCGCGACAATGGGTTCAAAGTAATGGTACTTCCCTTCTTCCTCGTCTTCGTGAAAAACAAACTCGTCTCCGCGGTAGAGCAACCGGTTCAGGGCTTCGGTTTCAAATTTTTCCGTTGCTCGGCGAGTCGCGTCCGCGTCCTCATCATTCTGCGGAATGAACTTCCAGTTGTACTCACGCAACTCAGCGGGCTTGAGTTCACTGTTGAGATCCTTAACGAAGGAGACCGTTTCCGGCTGGTGCAGTTCCTGGGTCTTGGCCCAGTGTGTCATCTGCAGATTCTGCGCGATCAACAACTGAGCCCGCTGGCGATACTGAGAACGAATAATTCGCAGATTCAGCTGAGCATAGACATAGAAACTCCCCGCGATCAGCAGGATCAGGGAACTGCCAAACAAGAAGAGACATTTCCGCTCGAGGCTGGTCTCGCCGAGGAGTTTCTTGACCGTGCGGTACGACATACGTCCCTAACCAAAAGGGAGGACTGGAACAGGAGCTTGACTTACTTGTTCTCCTCAGCGCCAGGATCGGCTTTTTTCTCGTTGCCCTTGGCTGGGGACGCAAATTCACCCGCGTCGTACTTGGACCAAAACTCTGCCGGCGGCATCGCCTGGGCGACGCCGTCAAACGAGGTATCCAATTCCCTGAGCGTTGGCATCCCGCGAACCACTTCGATTCCGGATTGGATCTTCTCGGGTGAAAAGATCAGCCGGGAAAGAGGGAGATTCGCGAGCGGAGTGAGATCCGTGATCTCCGTCCTGGCAATGTTCAGCCTCTGCAAAGTGGACATGTTCGCGAGCGGAGCAAGATCGGTCACCATACTTCCTTCGAGGTCAAGGCTTACCAATTCGACGGAAGCAATCGGAGCAAGATTCGTCACCTTCGTGTTTCTGAGCCATAACGTGCCCAACTGCATCGTGCCGACCGTTTCCAGGCTTTCAATGGGCGTGTCACAAAGGTTCAGTTCCGTGAGGAACTTTCCCTTTAAGGGTGACAAATCCTCGATCGGACAGTCATTCAGCCACAACTTTTTAACGGGCGAATCCTTCAGCGGGGAGACGTCGGCGACTTTGGCCTTCTCCAAGTACAGCGCTTCGAGTCGGGAAAGCGTGGAGACCACGCTGATGTCAGAAACGTCTGTTTGCGAGGCGTCCAGCAGGTCGAGAGGCTTGTTTTGGAGTGCGGTGAGATCGGTGACCTTGGACCGGACCAGCACAAGCTTTTCTAAGGGGGCGTCACTCAAAGGAGAAAGGTCGGACACTTCAGTCTGGCTCAGGTCCAACGCCTTCAACGGCTGGTTGCGGAGCGGTTCGAGGTCCTTCACCCCACTGTTTGCTAACAACGCGGTCGTGAAACTGCGTCCTGTTTTCTCGAATTGCGCATTCTCATTGGCTCCCAGACGCTTCCGCATTTCGCTTGCAGTGATCATCTGGTTGTCATATTCCTGCGCTTCGCTGGAACGGACTTCTGGAGGTTTGACGGTCTCCCATTTCCCGTCATTCTTCGAGGAATCTGGAGGAGACTCGGCACATCCGGAAAGAACGACCGAAGCGGTAAAACAACACAGGGCAAATGTCAGGTGGGATTTGATCACAG
>JAGQQQ010000794.1 GCA_020426125.1 Planctomycetaceae bacterium | reverse complement strand
ACCCGGGAGAATTCGGCCCGGACATCTGCAATGACTTCATTTTGGATTTTCTCAAGCGACAGGACGCGGAGACGCCGTTCTTTGTCTACTACCCGATGTTGCTGACACATGGCCCGCTCACGACGACGCCCCATCGGCCGGATGCAGGAGGGAAAGACCGCCACCACGCGATGGTCGAATACATGGACTTCCTTGTCGGAAACGTTGTTGAGACCCTTAACGAAACCGGGCTTCGCAAGAACACGATCATCGTCTGGACGACCGACAACGGAACCTCGGTCGGAATCTCCAATCGCATGAATGGCCGACTCGTTCCGGGAGCCAAGGGAAAGACCCTGGAGAACGGGACGTGCGAGCCGTTTATCGTCAACGGCCCGGGCTTGGTCCCCGAGGGCAAGACTTCCCCTGCCCTGTCTGACTTCACGGATCTCCTCCCAACGTTTGCGGAACTGGCGGGAGCCGAACTTCCTGAAGGCTACGAATTTGACGGTCACTCGCTGGCGTCCGTCTGGCTGGGGAAGTCAGACCGAGGCCCTCGGCACTGGATCCTGTCCATGGGGGGGCAACCCGGTACCTATGATGAAGACGGTCGCGTCATCAATGTTCATAAGTACCGGGATCGCGTGATTCGCAACGAGCGTTATAAGCTGTACATCGAAACGGACCGCTCCGCAGCCAAACTGGTCGACCTCGACAATGACCCGGCGGAACTGGTGAATCGGATCGATGACCCTGAGCTGGCGGCCGTGCTTTCGGAACTGAAGGCCATCGAAGCGACCTTTCCCGCCGAGGATGCATCGCCTCGTTATGAGCCACTTCCGCCGCGTCCTTGGGACGTTGTCCAGAAGAATCCCGGCCAGCGAACGGGGCTCGCGGGATTGCCTTCAAACGCACCGGAGAAAAAACGCCGGGGAAACCGTTAGCCTGAGTTGGACATCGCTATGGTCGCCGCCCGTTTCGCTGCAAGCCCATCGGTCGACGTACGCCGTTGGCTTGACGGCGAAACGGTTTACGGTGAGATCGATTCTGAAACTGGTGCTGTCCCACTCAGGAGACGGCGAAAACAATGTCTCGTTTACGCAACACGTTGTTATTTCTTCGTTTCGGCCATTGCTTCGACCTTGGCACCCTTCGCGGCGCGGATTTCCTGAGCCTGCGCCCAGAGATAGAAGATGATTCCGAGAACGATCCCCAGCACGGTGGCAGAGAGAACGGCTCCTGCACTCGTGGCGAAGGTCGAATTCTCAGCAGCGGCCTGAGTGGTGAGAACCAGACCGACCACGCTGATGGTCAGTCCCAACGCATCACTCAGCACTTCGGTAATGCTAAAGCTCAATCGTGTGAGCACAATCAGTTTGGCGAGAACCAACTGCAACGCAAAACTGACACAGCCGGTGACCATCACCATAAAAGCCACCCAGTGAAACGCGGGAAAGGCGAAATACTCTGCGAGCTGATAGATCGGCTGCAAGATTCCCGCTGAGACTTGCTTCACTCGTTCGTCCTTGTCGAGTGTTTCCACAATGTCACTGGCCGCTTTGGAAAGCTGTTGTGAGGTCTCCTGTACCTGCTCTGAAGATTCTCCGGGGTCGTCGACCCCATCGCCTTCCGTCAAGTTTTCAACTGGAGCCGATGTTGTTGGGTCTGATTCCTGCGCCTGAGCGATCCGGGAGGGGGATAGGATTGCAAGCGTCAGCAGCATCACGAGGGTGACGGTGCCGATCGTAAAACATTTCATGGGAGCTTCCCGTGGAGAGGATTCCTGAGTTAACGAATACGGGGATTATTTCATGTCGGTCCGCATCCGTCCACGACTCTGTCCTGGGGGGAAACGTTGAGTCGCTCGAAAGGTTCACGGAAATTCCAATTTTCGCCGTCGCGGTTTCCTGGAGACCTGATCAAGGCCTCGACAGGATGGAAGTGTCTCAGCGACTGAGGAGACGCGTCGCCGCTGATACTCCGGCGATTCTTTCACGACGAAAAGTGAACACTGCCCCCGGTTCCGTCCTGCGCGCCCCCCTCGGAATTTCTTGCCGACGGAACTTTCCGATCCGCGGGTGAGATCACACCCTGCTGTTCTGGCCAAGACTTTGAACTGTCGTCTGCCCCCCCAATGTCAGACCTCCGCCATTCGATTGGGATTCATGGAGCCAAAAAGATGCTCAAAACAGTACCCGATGGTCATAGGGGAGGCACCGCTCCCGAATGCCCATCGCGAATCAGCGGCTGAAATCGACCTCTTCCCAGTGAGAATAAATCAGGCTGAGGCGATGAGGTCATGTGTTGGGGCATCGGACTCGACCGAACAAGAGGAGACGTCGAGCACGCGTTCGATGATTTCCTCCCGGCGAACCGGAACCTCCTTCGGGCAGGTGATCCCGAGACGGACGCGTCCCCCTTGAACGGACAGAACGCGAACTTCGATCGATTCTCCAATAATGATCGCCTCTTCCGCTTTGCGGGTCAGAACGAGCATGGGAACTTCCTTGTTGACTGTTCTTCAATTCTCAACGCCCTGAAATGGGCCTTCCAAAGCGGTTCAATCCAGACCAGAACCCCCGGAATGTTCGGCGAATTCTGCCGATCGTCACGTGTTTTGGCAAT
>JAGQQQ010000793.1 GCA_020426125.1 Planctomycetaceae bacterium | reverse complement strand
GACTAGATTTACCCACTCGCGGAGTGGGAACAAAGATTGTAGTTGGAGTTGCCGTCTCAAATGCAATTTCCAACTCGTGAAGTTTCGCAGAGTTCCGTCGTCAACGACGAACCGAATTGAACGATTTTCCGGTTATTGAAATCAACGGATCCAACCGGTTCCTCCGCCTTCAGCAAACGTTTTCGATTCATTTTCTCGATTCACTCCGTTCGGCCGATGTCGCGTCGGACTTGTCCCTAATTTTCCCCAGATGGGAGGCCTCAATGACACGACGGATATTCGCTTTCGTCTCTTCGAAAAACTGCATTCAGGCATTAGTGTTCGTAGGCAGTCTGGCTTGGACGATTGGCCCAGCCATGGGCCATGAGGGCGAGGAAGACCATGCTCATGGCCCTGAACCGGTGGACCTTACGGAAGTCTATGCTCCGACGGTGCTGCCGGACCGGATCGTGCTCACCTGGACGGGCGATCCCGCGACCAGCCAAGCAGTGACCTGGAGAACTAGCACGGAAGTCCGAGAAGCTTTGGCGGAGATCGCCCCCGCTGGTCCTGGACCAAAGTTTCCGGAGAACGCGACGACGATTCCCGCCAGCTCACAAGCGTTGATGACGAACCTGAACACGGCTCATTTTCACACCGTTGAATTCAAAGACCTCAAACCTTCCACAAAGTATGCGTATCGCGTGGGGGATGGCGTGAACTGGAGCGAATGGTTCCATTTCACCACCGCCAGCGATCAGCCGGAACCGTTTTCATTTATCTATTTCGGTGACGCTCAGAACGATGTTCGGTCCATGTGGTCCCGAGTGATTCGCGAGGCCTACGGCGACGCCCCCGACGCCAGCTTCTTTCTGCATGCCGGCGACTTAATTAACCGTGCCGAATCGGATGCGGAATGGGGAGAATGGTTCGGGGCCGGCCACTGGGTCAATGCCATGATTCCCAGCGTCCCCGTTCCCGGGAACCACGAGCAGGCCAAGATGGAAGATGGCACCCGCCGTTTGTCGCACCACTGGCGTCCTCAGTTCGCATTGCCAGAGCACGGCCCCAAAGGTCTCGAAGAAGCCTGCTACACGCTGGTGTACCAGGGGGTGCGAATCATCGGCCTGAATAGCAGCCAGCAGCAGGAAGAGCAAGCGGAGTGGCTGGACAAAGTCCTCGCGGAGAACGATTGCAAGTGGGTGGTTTGTACGTTCCACCATCCGTTGTTCTCAACGGGCAAAGATCCCGACAACTCCGAACTGCGCGCGATTTGGAAGCCGGTGGTCGATAAGTACAAAGTCGATCTCGTGCTCCAGGGACATGACCATACGTATGGACGCACAGGGCTGGAGACGCCGCCGGTTGTCCCCGAGACCACCGGAAACGTTCCCACCGGAGTCAATAACGTCGATGAAAAAACGGGAACGGTCTATGTGGTTTCCGTCAGTGGCCCAAAGATGTATAACCTGCAACGCCATTCGTTCATGAAACGGCAAGCGGAAGACACGCAGCTTTATCAGATCATCCACATCGACGGCAATGAATTGCGGTTCGAAGCCCGGACCGCAACGGGCGAGGTGTACGACGCCTTCACGCTCGTGAAGCGTCCCGGACAACTCAATCAACTGATTGAGCAGGTTCCCGACACTCCCGAGCGAGTCCGAGAACAAGTTCCCGCTGCCGGTCCCTAATGTGAGCCGTTCCCGCACCTCGGCGTCAGGCAGCTGTCACAGTGAACTGGCGCCGGGGTGTTTTGGGAATGTACCGTCAGCTCTAGCGAGCGAATGACGCCGTGGCTGCCGACAGCCTCGCCAACCGTTGTTCGAGCGTTTGCTCGGATCCCCCAAACTTGGGTGAACGGGACTCTGCCTCCCCGGCGATCCAGGACACACATTGCTGGCTCCGAGGGAGGCTCGCCTGCCTCGCTTTCTATGCGTCGCCGATTCGGGGATGGCTTCCGGCTCGAAGTCGCGGTCGAATCGCACGGGCAACTTCTGTTTTGCCTTCGCGCAGCTTCGGCTGCTGCGCATTCTTGATCGATTCGTTCGTGAGAAGAAATCTCCAGGTGAGCCGTCTCGATCTGAAACGGCATGTTGTCAAGTTG
>JAGQQQ010000792.1 GCA_020426125.1 Planctomycetaceae bacterium | reverse complement strand
GTCGGCATCACGCAGTCAAACAGATCAATCCCTCGCAACACAGCCTCGATAATATCAACGGGACGCCCCACCCCCATCAGATAGCGAGGCTTCTCGATAGGCAGCATGGGAACGGTGAAATCCAACGTGCGATACATCTCTGCCGGGGCTTCACCGACACTCAATCCCCCCACTGCATATCCCGGAAAGTCCAGTGGCAATAGACCTTCCGCCGATCGTTCTCGCATCGATTCGTCCGTCGCCCCCTGGACAATGCCGAACAAGGCCTGCGAATCCACCCGATGAAAGTCCCGGCACCGCCGCGCCCAGCGAGTCGTCCGATCGACCGCCTCTCGCAATCGCTCCACCGGAACATCATGCGGTGGACACTCGTCCAGGCACATTATGCAGTCGGCGCCGAGGTCTTGCTGAATCTCCGTTGCCCGCTCCGGCGTCAATTCGAGGAGACTTCCATCGACATGGGATTTGAAGACGACTTTGTCGTCGTCGAGTTGCCGAAGTTCGGTGAGACTGAAGACCTGGAATCCTCCGCTGTCGGTGAGAATCGGGCCGTCCCAGTTCATCATTCCATGCAGGCCCCCCAGTTCCTTGACCACCTTCTCTCCCGGACGCAAAGCGAGGTGATAGGTGTTGGCCAGAATCATCTGCGATCCAACTTCGCGAAGATGATGCGGCCAAACCCCTTTGACCGTTCCTCGCGTTCCGACAGGCATGAACGCCGGTGTCTCGACTGTGCCATGTGGCGTCACCCAGCGGCCCGCACGTGCGGCGGATCCAGCGTCGGTGTGATCGAGATGGAACTGGAACGAAGCAGGCATCAGGCGGTTGCCGTGAGGGCAGGGGATTTGGCTGTGAAGCAGGCTCGATGATGACGGAAGTTTGGCTCATGACAATGGGGACAGGGGACGAACGCCCCCGCTCGCCGTCGCATTAGAACAGGAACCCAAGCGACCCCATCACGGCGTAACCGATGAACACCAGATACAACAGGCACAAAACGATCGCCTTGTTCCGGGTCAGCTGCTTGTTGTGCCAGATGATCGCGAGCGTGATCACGGTTAGGGCCACCAACAGGATTCGCAGTCCGATCAGTCCCGGGATCGGCTTGCCGTCTTGAGTCAATTCCACCGGTTGCCAGTTCACCAAATACGAGTTCACCAGCAACGGCACGGACAAGCAAATGCAAATGTCAAAGATGTTCGACCCAAATGCATTCGACACGGCTCCCGAGTCGTCTCCTCGCTTTGCCGCCCCGATCGACAAGAACGTATCCGGCACCGAGGAGGCCGCCGCTGCCAGGATCACGGCGACGAAGAATGTCGGAACTTGCAGGAAATCCGCCGTTTCGTTGGTGACTTCGACGAGGAAGTAACACGCTCCCGCAGCGACGCAGGTGGAAAGCAGCAGGATCAGGACCGCCGAAAACGTATTGAGAGGGATATCCCAAAGTCCAAAGAAGACAGGCGCCGCTTCGGGCGGTTCGTCGTCTTCCTCGGGATCAGGATTGAGGCCGCGGGCCTCCCGGGAGAGTTCCGTCCGGGCTTTGCTCACGGTAGTTTCTGACACGCGGATCCCATGTTCGTTCTCCAGGACTTCGACGACAGTCGTCGTTTCCATCTCCTTCGGGACATCTGCGAGCTTCGCCTTCACTTCCCGCAGTCGCTGACGATATTTTCGGGCGTCCGAGTAAAGCTGGTAGATGTAGATCGCATACATCGCGAGGAAAACGAGTCCCATCCACCAATGCATCTGATCCTGGTACAGAAACACGATCAGCACCATTTCGCAGCCGACGAACCAGAGGCCGTCTCGAGCGACCACTTCATCTTCAATATCGATGGTCGGCCGCTTAGGACGGGCGTAAGAGATCATCAGTGCGCAACAAGCCGGGATGAGAATCATGTTGTAGATCGCACTGCCCGCCGCCGTCGCGATGGCGGACCCAAATCCCTCTGATCCAGCGGCGGCGCGAGCCGCCTCAGTCGCATCCGCGGCGGAAATCGCGACCAGCACGAAGAAGATCCCACTGAACAACTCGGGCATCGAACTGGCAATCGCGTCCAATGTCGCTCCCCGGACCGATCCGGGGATTCGAAACATGTCGCCGACCCATTGGGCCGCCTCCGCGAAGGGATCGCACGCCTGCCAGATCACAATCGAAATCACCACCACCGAAGTCAGCAGGAATGCCAGCTCCATGTGCGTAAAATAGAAAGCGACCATCAGAATGGTCGCGACCGAGGCGATTAAAAAGCCAATCTTGTCGAACGACTCTTCGTTGGCGTCTTCGGCGGCATCACTCATTCAAATATCTCAATTCCGAACCGGGAAACGGGGTCCAAACCGGGATCGTATCGATTCCATGCATAAAAGTCAGCGACGCCGAATTGGGAATTGTTGTTCGAGAGGAGTCAGAGTTGCATCCTCATCGCTTGCTGCCACTTTTGGGAATACAAGTTGCATCCCCTGTTCGCGGTTTGACATTCCTCTTCCGGTGCGTAAGTCTGAAGAAGAGAGTTTCCTACGTTTCGTCGTCTGCCGCGTCCAAAGAGTCAACTGTGGCTCCACATGTCCCGACATATTGGTGCTCGCCGTTGTTCAACAGCGCGGTTCGCCTGCTTTGTTTGGTCACTGTTCTGTCCATTCTGATCACTTCGTCTGGAACTCCCCTGATTCTTGGGACAGTTCCGATACTGGGGGCCGAAGAGTCCAAACCCGGTCGCTGTTGTTGCGGCGTGCTCGGTGGGTGCGGGAACTGCTGTTGCAGCCAAAAATCCTGCTGTGCCTCGAAAGCGAACACGGGAGAATCGGGATCCGTCTGCTTGTGTAAACAGGAGCCACCCCCCTTTGTGGTCATTGTCGTGGTCCCCCGTCTATCAGTCCCGTTGTCGGGAGTCTCTTTAGCCCAAATGTGGTGGCGACTCACCATCGACAGTGACTCTCCGATCGACACTCCTCAACGGGTCGAACTCCCTCCTCCGGAACCGTTGTCAATTGTTTGATGACGGTGTCTTGAAGTCTCGCCGCCGGAGATCGACTGCGGTCTCTGCTGCTCTGCTTTCGTGAGTGCGCGGCCACTTCTTCACGATTCCTTTCGTCGCGGTGCTGTGGCAGAGCCTGACTTTGCTTTTGCGCGGCTGTTCTGAAATTCCGGATCCATTGAGACCAACCATCTCTTCCGAGGAGGAAATAATGCCTTGTCTTCGACCGCGTCGTCGCGGTTTTACTTTGATTGAATTGCTCGTGGTGATTGCGATCATCGCCATCTTAATTGCGTTGCTGCTGCCCGCCGT
>JAGQQQ010000791.1 GCA_020426125.1 Planctomycetaceae bacterium | reverse complement strand
AGATTGTGAGCACAAGACACAGGGAACTGACGTTCCCCGCTCGCCGATTTTGGAGTGCGGTGACTCGTCACCGCTTTCCTGATGTCACAGCTCGGATTTGCAAGGAATCCGGTCTGGTGAGACCAACGCTTCGCTTGAGAGAAAGCTCCGACGAGTCGGAGCACTCCCTAGTGGATGTTTGCTTGCAAAACTGTGGCCTGGCTTCCGTAGGACTCCATGAATCCCCGACAAGTAAAATTCTTCTCAAGACGTAGCGAGGCTCACTTGTACGGAACTACCCCTTCATGGCGAGATTCTCCTGCATAGCGTCAAACTGCTCCTTTGAGATTTCGTCGATCGAAACGCCAATTTCGTCACGCAGAAACTTCTCAATGTGCTTCATGTAATCGCGGCAACCAGCATGACAGTTGCTCACTTTTTCCATTGATCCCAGGATCGATCGAAGAGAGCCGATGATGTCGTCTCTGGTGTAACCAACCTGTTCATCGAGAAATGTTCGGACCTTGAAAATGACGTTCTCCCGGACCGATTGCGACAGATTCCCGTGGTCGATCACCATATTGTCGACTTCCGCAAACTGGCTGAGTGGACCTTTGCGTAGGTCTTTCACCAACGAGGTCAGTGCCTCGTAGGTTTTTGCGTCGTCCAGCATTCGATCGGAAAGGAGAAACACTTCATAAATCCCAATCTCGGCTTCCAGCCATAGGGGAACGAACCGTTCCGTTCGATACTTTTCGCCATGATATGCGACCGAGGCTTCCTTGATCCGCTGCTTGGCCTTCTGGGCAAGTTTGGCTTTCCGTTTCTGGTCGCGTGTCCTTTTGTCCTTCGCCATGGGATCTCCTGTGATGGGTTGGCACTCCGTGTTCTCCGACCGTTTCCCCTCACCGTTTCCCCATTGGGCAATTCACGACATGGGAGGAAAATGGCCTTCGGCGAGATCATACTCGTCGGGAAGGCCTCGTCGCGAGTGACGCCTAGAAAATTCCCGCCAGTGGTCCTCCGGGCGCCGCGAGTTCATCGACGCGGCGAGTGACTTCGGAATCTTCGACAAGCGGCGGGGCATGATGCGGCTTGATGCGCGCGTCGATCACCAGAGAGCCGCGACAGCCCCAGTGCTTCTGTTCGGTGAACGAGGCGATGCCGTCGATATCACTGGCTGGGTTGGACCGCGTAAACACAACCCAGAGGAAGTTGTTTAAGGTCCGGGCCGTAAACTCGGCGTCGTCGACCAACACAATCAACGGGAACTCATTGATCGGATGGTCCGTTGCGAAGTGTTGACAGAAGCGAGCGAGTTCGCCGTCATCGCGTTGTCGGCACTCCCGAGTGGAGATGGCGAGAATTCCAGGCATCACGACACAGGGATCGCGGAAGCCATCGGGCAACGACAAGTTTGATGGAACCGATTGAGTGAGTGACCGGCGTTCCCTCCCTGCGGCCGCGATCACCACTTTCGAGCCGGCGTTGAGGCCGTCTCCCGAATAGTCGAGCGTATCGATCGTTGTTCGCGTCTGAAAGTGTACATCGTTCGCCCAGTCGACTCGCCGGAGGACATGTGCGAAGAAACCCTTGATGTTGTGGATCTCCAGTTGCGGATCGTCCTGTTCCGCGATGATGAATAGATACTTCGCGAGCGACAATTGTCCTTGTCCGAGGATCGCATTCGCCTGAGTCAGGATTTCTTGCGGCCGACGTTCCTCCGCGTAGGGAACATATCGCTCACTGCCGATTGCCAGGAGCAATGGATGAACCCCCGCCGCGTCGACGGCATGAACCGCCTTCACTCCCGGCAGGACCGAGGGGATCGCTGGGCCTGTGATTTCATGAATCATCTCCCCAAAGGACGTATCTTCCTGAGGGGGGCGGCCGACAACGGTAAACGGCCAAATGGCATCCCGTCGATGAAAGACCCGTTCCACATTCACGACCGGAAAATCGTGCACCAGACTGTAATAGCCGAGGTGATCTCCAAACGGTCCTTCCGGAAGTTGTTTCTCGGGATCGATTGTTCCGGAAATGCAAAAGTCTGCCTCCGCGATCAACGGAAGCTGGCCAGGCCGACGGACGAGCCGGGTCCGCCGTCCCCCCAAGGCTCCCGCGAACGTCAGTTCCGAAAGCCCTTCCGGCAACGGCATCACCGCCGCCAACGGCAACGCCGGCGGTCCACCGACATAAATGTTGACCTTCAGCGGTTCGCCTTTCGCGATCGCCGCGGCGTGGTGCACGCCGATGCTTCGATGAATTTGATAGTGCAGCCCTACCTGTTGATTGGGTACGTAGTCATTGCCTGCGAGTTGCACGCGATACATTCCCAGGTTGGACTTCTGCCAGCCTGGGACATGGGGATGTTCGGTGTAGACCGCTGGGAGGGTAATAAACGGCCCGCCGTCGTCCGGCCAGCTTTGCAGTGCGGGAAGCTGATCCAGCGTTGTCGTTGAGTCCAGGATCGGTCCGTGACTGACGTACTTGGGCTGCATCGCCCAGGCGACGGGAAATGCCCGGCCGTAGCGAAGCGGATCCTTCATGGCGTTGGCTGGATCAATTTTGAGTTCCACCAACCGGCGGACCAGGTCGAGCGTGTCGCGAAACAAGTAGCGTGTCCGTTCGATGGTGCCAAAGAGGTTGCTGACCATCGGAAACCGGGTCCCTTTGACCCGTTCGAAGAGAATCGCCGGACCACCCGTCGCGTAGACGCGGCGCTGAATCTCTGCCGCCTCCAAATAGGGATCAATCTCACGAGAGATCCGGACAAGTTGGCCGGTCTGCTCGAGATCGTTCAAACATTCACGCAGGTTGCGGTATCCCATGGAAGCGAGCCACTGTCTTGAGAGATTCTGATCTGGACGTGAGATCATAGACAGTTTTGACGGCTTCCCCAGCAAACCAACGACCGGATGTCCTGCCCGTCATCACTTTGGGATAGATGATCACGGACTCAGACCGTTGCTCAATACGCCGGGGGTGCGAGGTAGCCCATCTGTTCGATGGGATTTCCTGGTTCGCCTGGGGCCGGCATGGGACCAGGTTGGGCGGCTGGAGCGGGGGCTGGCCGACTCTGGCTGGGAGTCGGGACCGGCTGGCTGGGAGCATAATGATTTGGCACATATTGGGTCTCGGGAATGGCTTGCATTCCCGAACTCCACTGGCCCATCGACTGCGATGAATTCTGGCAATCCAGACACCCGGACGTCATGGGGTATCCTCCATACACATCTCCGAAACCTCCATAGTCGCCGTAGGTCATGCCATCGTCATAAAACATGTCGGCGCCGTATCCAATAGGCATTCCACACGCTGTTCCGCACGGGTCGCAGCAACCGTCGAAGCCTGACCCGTAATCGTCCATCCAAACATCACCAGCGTATCCCGCACCACAGGAATCGCAGAGCATGCCACCGCCGAAGCCCCCGGGGCCTCCGACGTGCCCGCCCCGTCTCGCTTGCCGCCGAGTTCGGGGGCCATTGATATCGCGGTACCATTGTCGCACTTCCCGGCTTGTCCTTTTGCCGTACGCGGGGACATGCGGCGTGCCGTAGAACGGATCACAGTCGACGCAGGCGTTGTAGTCGGGGATCCCTCCGGAGGGGCCCCCACACCATCGAGGCCCCCAGCAGCAACCATTGGCCAGAATCAGAAGCAAGGGGAGCACAACGGCGAATCGGAGCGTACGCATGACAACGACTCATAAACAATTCGGGAATGACGGACCTTCCCGCCATGAGAGCGGGATGTCCGGATTGTCATCGTCGCGGAGTCTGGGAGGACTTTACGGTTTTCGCTGAGAGAAAATCAGATTTCGTGATCCGCCCTTGAGGATTGTCTCAAGTTCCTGGCTTGAGGCCCGTTTGCGGCGACGCCCCGGCTCAAGAAACGGGTTCGGTCTTGATTCGCAAAGTCTGCCGATTGGGGGATTTGCAACGCCCCATCCCTGGGGTAGAATAAAAATCGTCAAGGATGAGTGCGGCCACCGTTTTTGGGAGAGATTGTCGCAACCGGCACAATTCTTATTGGCCGACTTTTTTCCCATTCCATCACTCAATCGGAAACGAAGTGCCGATGGAATCGATGACGGTGGTCTATGCCCGCCGTAGTTTTCGTCTGTTGGGAAACGAGAACCCCGCAGGCGACGGAGGAGGACGGGACGCCATTTGCGCAGGATGCCGGTCAGGATTTTCTCGCGATCACATCAGCGATCTGGAGTCGACCGACGATGTCGAAAAAGTATCTGAGTCTCGAAGAAGCCGCTAATCTCCTCAATATCCCAGTGCATGAGCTGCAACGGCTCCGGGAGCGTGGCGAAGTCCGTGGATTCGCCGACCGTGGCAACTGGAAATTCAAGCAGGAAGACATCGAGAACCTCGCCCGGAGTCTCCAGGCGGATTCCAATCCCGATGTGCCGATGATCCCGGAAGACAACGACGCCACGGCGATGTTTGATCTGGACGCTGGCGAGGGAGACAGCTCGGACGATGTCGGAGAACAGCCGACCGTGATCCGGAAAGACGGCTCCCTGTCCGATGACAATCTGCTCCTGGATGAAGAGGGGGGCAAAGATCCACTCGCCGACAGTGACAGCGACGTGCGGCTTGTTGGCGGTCCGGAAGTTGAGATCGATCTGGATAGCGACAGTGATGTGAAATTGGCAGGCGTTGACGAGATCCCAGGCGAAAGTGGCAATGATGGGACGCTTCCCGAGTTTCAGATGGAAGGCATGAACAGCGACAGTGATGTCCGCCTGCTTGGCCCCGATAGCGACAGCAACATCAACTTGGATTCCGCAGACAGCGACAGCGATGTTCAATTGGTCGGAAATGACAGTGCCAGCGACGT
>JAGQQQ010000790.1 GCA_020426125.1 Planctomycetaceae bacterium | reverse complement strand
GGACTTCGACTCCGCAGATTTCGACGCGGCGTTTAAACAGGATCAGCTTGCCGCCTTCGAACGGTCGCGGTGGCCCTGACGGCTTCTTCGCAGCTGTCGGCTTCGGCTTGCTCTGGCCGGAGTTCTCCAGTGCCTGCTGGATTGCCTTGTCGAGAGTCTGGCCGCTCACCGGGAACGGTTTGGGGATGTAGTCGACCGCTCCCATTTTCATGCAGTCGACGCCCTGGTGCGGACCGTCGTTGCCGTGGGCGGTCACACGGACCCCATTGGGCTCATGATTCCCCTCTCCAGCACTATTGCGGGAATCGGGCATGGTACAGGACTCGAAGAAAACCATCCCGATGTAATGGAACGCGCGGAGCCTGTCAGCGGATACATGACTTTCGAGAAAACCGCCTCGGAGGGGAGGAAAACGGCGAATTCGAGTCACGACGCCATCCCACGCGGCGGTCCACAAAGAATTAAAAAGTTATAGTGATGACAAAAAAAACAAGCAAATATTAACTCGCATGTTTTGTGTTTCCTTGCGAGAACTGTTGAACATCCGGCAGAGATCGGGAATGGTCCGTAAAACGGCGAATGTTTTGTATTACGTGAAATTGCGACACTTTACATAACACATCCGGACACATTAATCTCTCTTCATCTTTTGTCACTTCTTCACGTTGACTCAATCTTGTTTTCTCTTTCATTTCATGGAGAACTCGTATGCGACGCATCAGGCCAGTCCAGAATTCGTCTCACCGGTCAGGGTTCACACTGATCGAGCTGTTGGTCGTCATCGCAATTATCGCGATCCTGATCGCGCTCCTGCTTCCGGCCGTTCAACAGGCGAGTGAAGCGGCTCGCCGCACTCAGTGTAAAAACCACCTGAAGCAGCTGGGCTTGGCGCTTCATAATTTCCACGATGTCTACAACCATTTCCCGCCCGGTGCCCAAGAGAGCGTTTGCCCGGCTTCCAACTCGGCTTGCACCACGGGCCACATCCGGGGGACCACCTGGCTTGTTCACATCCTGCCCATGTTAGATCAGGCTCCTCTCTACAACCTGTACGACTTCGACCTTCCCTACACCGACGAGGTGAACAATGCTGTCGGTAACAACAAGGTGCCGGGATTCTATTGCCCTTCAGGCCAGAGCCCGGATAACAGCAACGGACGCAGCAACAACACCGCTGAACAGACAAACGATGGAACGTTCAATTACACGACCCACTACTACGGGATCATGGGGCCATCATTGCGGGCAAATCCGTCGATTTTGACTTTCAACAATATCATGTACAACTACGTGGTCGGGTCGCCGACAACGAATGGGGCCTACGCCACAGACGGGATCCTGGGCCAATACCGAGACACTCCGGGAAGCGTGACCACAAAGTTCTTCACGAGATTCCGGGATATCCTCGATGGTTCCTCAAACACGATGATGGTAGGAGAACGCTCCCATACCCACATTCCCGGTATCAATTCCACGACGATGACGACGCAGGCCAACGATTGGAGAAGCTGGGTTCGTGGCCAAAACGGGGGATCTGGGACAACGAAGAACATTACCTATCCCATCAATTCCACCGACTATGTGAATGGGAACAACTTTAACGACATCAGCATGGGATCAAACCATGTCGGAGGAGCACAGTTCCTCATGGGAGATGGCCGAGTGATCTTCATCAGCGAGAACATCGACTTTCCCCTTTACCAGACTCTGGCCAGCCGCGCCTCGGGTGAGCCCACACAGGCTCCGTAGCCCACTGTCGAAGAATCCTTGTTGAATCGAGGATCTGTTTGACGCTGCCCGACTGGCCCATGGTCAATTCTCAGCGGTCGGAAATGACAGGGGAGAGTTTCCCCTGTCATTCTTATGTCACTTCAGAACCCAACGAGGTTTCCAATCTGAAGTGCTCAATTTGTGCTTGTAGCAGAAATTCAGGGACTCTTTTACTCATGTGTCGCCAAATGTTTCTTCGCACTTCCATGCTTGTCGCGTCCTGCCTGTTGGCCGTTTCGGTCCTGGGATGTGGCGGCGGCAACAGCGTCACGACCTACGATCTCTCTGGAAACGTGACCTTCGATGGGCAGCCGATTCCGGTGGGCCGTATTCTATTTACCCCCAGTGGAGAGGAGAACGCTGGCCCCGCAGGGTACGCGGTCATTCGCGACGGAAAGTTCGATACGAAAGCTGAGGGGGGGAAGGGCCACACTGGAGGCGCAATGCGGATTCATATCGAAGGTCTGAAAGCTCCTGAGATGAAGCCGGACCCGGAGAATCCATCGGTTCAAATTGAAGTTTCTGAGATGTTGTTTCCTCCCTACCAGACGATGGGGGAACTCCCTCAGGAAGAATCAACGATGGATTTCGATGTCCCCAAGACGGCGGCGAATCGAAAAGACCTCCCAGAGAATGCCGCAGCATCGGGCGGAGTCTAATTTCGTCGATTGCAGACGCTCCTTGATGCGTGGCGTGGATTGGGGACTGGGAGTTCACGGCTCCCCAATTGACGGTATTTCCGCCACGTTTTGCCGATTCAGGCCTCTCGCGCTCCGATCGATTGTTTTTTCAGGAATGTTTGCGTCCACTCTCTGGGGAGACTCCGATCGAGCTTGTCGAATGACTCAAGGGGAGCCAGCTCCCATCGCTTTTGGAGGTTCCACTCGCAGCAGAAGTCATAGCGAGGCGCCGAACGAGCCAAACCTCGACCAGTTGATGAGAAGCCCCAGTCGGAAGAGCGAGTGAAACAAGGGCCAGAAGGTGAAGGGAATCTGAAACGCAACAACTCTTCACTCAACAATCGTGTTTGCGAAAGGCACACGTTGGATAAGGACGGAACTGGTTCGACAACGGCAGTTGAAAACGTAAGCGACGTCAAAGTACGAGTTGCGTTGACTGCGACCCCGCGGGCGAGCTTGTGATTGTTTCCCCGTTCCAACTCTTCTCTAACCTTTTTCGGTTTTCAACCGTCATTCCGGTTCGCAGTGCGCACCTGTTCGTTCTGAAGGCAGCTTGATGAGCGAGGTGGGTGGCGGCGTTTCCAACCAGCTCAGACGCTGATCTCCAACCCAACGATTTCCGGCAAGGGTTCTGGCGTGCGCGCACATGGCAATGTGGCCGGAAACGCCGATCCACTCGTCATCCGAAACTCGACGATCACTGGAAACGGAACGGGACTGTGTTCCGACTATGTCCAGTTCACGCTGTCCAACTCCATCGTGGTTGGCAATGCCATGGACATGGACGTCGGCTTGAGCGTCAGCTTCGACGCATCGCACAATGTGATTGGGATCCCGGTCTTCGATAATGGCATTCAAAACGGCGTCGATGGCAATCTTACGGGCACCCTGGTCGAGGACGTGATTCTTCCGCTCGCCAAAATGGGGGATCGACGGCCACGCGTGGCTTGAAAGCCGTCAGCCCCGCGCGGAATGCCGGAAGTTCTCTCCGGGCACATGATGAGAACGGGCAACTATTGGAATTCGATCAACGAGGGGACGAATTTCCCCGAGTTGTGATTGGCCAGGTTGACATGGGAGCGTTTGAATTCGGATCCACGGCGACCTTCCTGTACCCAATGGTGGGCGACTTCGATGGGAACGGGACAACCGACGTTCTGGCGATGCTTTCCAGCGGTCAGTGGTACCGCAAACGTTGGAACGGCACCCAACCTCCGAGCGCATGTGGAGCGGTTCATCCAGAGAATGATGCACGAATGCCTCGACAAATCCGTAATCGTGGCGGAGCGCCATCTGAACCACGTCAACCGGGAGTGGCGTCTGCATTACAACCGCGAACGTCCGCACGAACGTCGGGATTATCTTCCGCATGTGTATGAGAAGGCTCCGGAACCTGCCAGCACGATTCGACCGGGCGACGTCCTTTGTACAACGCGGCTGGGTGGACTGTTGAAGTCGTATTCGCGCCGAACTGCGTGGCCATCAGCTTCCCCGTCAATCACTGTAACTCCAGGTATTTGTGGGCGATGGCCTCACCCAGCCACACGATTCCGCGCGTGTCGATCACCAACTTCTTTTCCTGTTCAGGCAGATCGAAGACCTTGAGGTGAATCAGGTGCTCATCGGCAGCAACCACCTGTTCCAACTCGGCTGTCACGTCAATGCCGTTAACGGCCTTGTCATCTGTGGGGGGCTGTTGGCTGACGTACCACTTCAGGGAAGGAAGACCGAGATCTTTGCGGCTTTGCGTTACAAAAGACATCAGTCGCTCCGGGGCGCCTTTGCGAAATGGTCCCCAAGACATGTCGTTCT
>JAGQQQ010000789.1 GCA_020426125.1 Planctomycetaceae bacterium | reverse complement strand
TACCGAGATCGGAAACGATCCAATCATCCCGGCCGTCCCCGTTGAGATCCGCGACGTCGACGTGAGCGGGGTGAGACACCCGGCCAAGGGATTCGATTTCTCGGCCTTCTGGAGCAATTCTGAGCGAACTGACATCCGACGAACGCATGTCAGCGACGAACAGCGTGGGAAAGGGATCGTCCTTGCGAGTTTTTCGAATCGCAATATGAGAAACCGCAGGAACGGCCTTCGGTTTTCGCACGAGTTCCTCGCGGAATCGAACCGCCGCAGGGGGATGCGAACGTGGCGCGTCGACCTGAAAAAGTTCGGGGGCATTCGCCTCATAGTAGGCGATCACCCCCTCCTTGTCTGGCGGTTCCTGTTCGACGAAGGAGCCATCAATGCTCGGCCAATTGTCGGTGCCATTCTGGAAATCCCGTTGGGCTTGGGCAAAGAACCGATACCCCTGCAAAACCTCTTCCCTCCACATTTCGCGAGGGAATGTTTTCGGGTCAGGGTAGGCATGGCACGCCCCACAAAACTCAACGACTTCGGACTTGGCGACGGGCGCAGCTTTGTCTCGCGAACCAATAAACGTTTCCCTTCCTCCCTTTGGCGTTCCTTCCATGCAGCCGAAGGCGAGTGAAAGCGCAAGTGACCAGAACGGAAACCGCCTGATGGGATTCAAGTTGCAGTTATCCCGTTTGTTATATCGCACCTGGGGGCTTGTCGTCCTGGCCGGTGCCGTCGTCGACTTGCTCTAAGGCGGGATCGCCGCCTTCCGGCTTATCTTCAACATTTGGCTCGACCTTTGCGTTGCCACAGCCGACAATCGATACTCCCAGCAGCAGCACACCCCAAAATGGGACCCAATTTTTCCACATCGCTCTTGGCTTCCTGAAGAAAAGGGGACTGCATGATTCTTCGATGCAGTCCCCTGAGGTAAAACGTCAATCTCAGACAGTTCTTCTTTGTAGGTGTTTACCCAGTCGCACTCAATCAATGCACATAACACATCTGCGAGGCCTCCGCGGACCGCGCGTCATTCCCGATTCATTCGACGACTAGAACTCACCAATGACCTTTCGGTCATTAATGTAGGCCAGTTTCGCCCAGATGTTCAGGTCGATGTTATCGCTAATGAAATGGACAGAACCATCCCCAAGGCAGAACTGGGCTCCACCCACATGCTTGCTGGAGAATACCCAAGCGTAGGGACGTTCGTCACCCCACGTTGCCCAAGCTCCATCCAGGCGATCCTTCGTTTGACAGTTCAGGCAGTAGATGGAATGGTTGTTGTCTCCCCCACTGTGGACAATCGTCCGGCCAAAGACCCCAACGTGCCGTCCCTGCCCCCAGAGGGGCGTATAGTCGACGCTGCGCTTGTCCACGGTCGACTCGCCCAGCAGAATGGTGTTGGTCGTCCCATCTTGGATGTCACGAATTCGACAGGTGCTGTTCAAACCGAACGCCGCGCGTCGGTCGGTGATTCGTTCGCCGTTGGGCAAGGTCCAGGGAACTTCTTTCCAGTCCTTCCAGAATCGGTCATCACTTTCATGGGTCCACCCTCCAGAGAGGACGTAGCTTGCTGGCGCAGCATTTGTTACGTCGTAGTGGGGAGAACCTGTTCGGGAAATCAGATCGATCGTCGAGTCGGAAGGACACAAAAACAGATTTAGCTTTGTTCCGGTTGCAGCCAGATTTGGATTGGTATTGTCAAACGGTGAGGGGAGCCCCTTGCCATTTCGATCAATGCCGCTGGAAGGCCTGCTGAAATCCATTGAATTGTACAACGGAGCCTGATCGATGTAAGGCAGGATCATCGACCAGCCAGTGTGGTTCAGATTGAAGTTGTAATACGGATTACACGGGTTCCCCAAACAGGCTGTACCCGAATGAATCATACCAGGGGGAAAGACTTTGAATGTGTCGTGATACGTGTGCATTCCAATCCCGAATTGCTTCAGGTTGTTTTTGCACTCGGTGCGGCGAGCCGCTTCCCGCGCTTGCTGCACAGCGGGCAGAAGCAATGCAATCAGGATGGCGATGATCGCAATCACGACCAGCAGTTCGATGAGAGTGAATGCCACTCTGCGCTTGGGGATGTGTCTCTTCGTCATGTAGAACTCCCAGAATAAGGATGAAGAGGAATAGCGAACGCCGAGAGGGAAGATTCCTCAATCTGAGAATAGGCGTGTCAACTCGCATTTGTCAACGATTATCATTCAAAATCATACACCAATTCAAAGATTTCTGGCCGGCCAAGTTCCACTTTCACTAATGGCGGAATTCAAAAATCAGGTTGATACCGGATTGAATGTCGAATTCCTGAGCGTGTCCGGTGGGCCAAAAGACCTCACAATTGAGAATCGTCTCATTGGATGGGAGGCCAAAGTGGAGAGTCGCTTGATTCGCGGCCATGTACCCGCCCCCACCTCCTAAGAGTCTCAGGATTTTTCGCTGGTCTGTTTCCAGAACCACGTGTGCTCCGAAGGCGTCCCGATTGCTCGACGTACCGCGAAGCTCAATGGTGTACGACTTATGTCCCGAATCGGTTCGATTCGTGAGCAGACACGCGGAGCCATCAATTCGGGTGAGAACGAAATCCATGGCTCCGTCGCCATTCCAATCGAGCGGAGCCAGTCCTCGGGCAAGCATGGGCATCCGAAAAAAATCTCCCAGGGTGGATGCTGGCAATTCTTCGAATCCCGTTCCTCCCCGATTGAGAAAGAACTGGGTTTCCATCTTGTAATCCCGGTCGTCGCTGTAGTTGTTGATGTGCCCGTTTGCGACAACCAAATCCAACCATCCATCGTTGTCGGCATCGAGAAACTCGGTTCCAAATCCCAGTTTCAACCGACTGGGCGCTGCCAGTCCCCATGGCCGCGTCACATCTTCAAACAGTCCGGGACTGATCTGTCGGTACAAGGTATTCGTTTCATTGTAAAAATTGGTGACGAAGACATCCGGGAAGAGGTCTCCGTCGACATCTCCCAGTGCCATTCCCATCGAGGCTTCTTCCCTACCAAAGGAGTTCACGGCGACGCCGCGCGTCGCAGCCATTTCGGAAAAGGTCCAGCCCGGAGAAGAATCTGAGGAACGGTTCAGATACAGGTGGTTGGGCGCCACATCGTTGGCAACAAAGACATCCGGGCGGAAGTCGCCATCGACGTCAAAAATCAGGACGCCCAGTCCGTTGGCATGTTCCGAGACGATTCCAACCTGGTCGGTGACTTCCCTCCAGGTGTCATCTCCCAGGTTCTCAAAAACCTGGTCGCGACAGGGCTGGAAGACTTGGGGATGGCAGGAATGGGGAACGCCGTTCGAATCGCAGACACGCGTGAAGACATCGTCCCCCGTCAGGTAGTTCACGACATACAGATCGAGATCGCCGTCACTGTCGAAGTCGGTCCATGCCCCACCGACGGACCAATGACGACCATCCCCCCCCCATTGGGATGAAGCTTCGGAAAAGGTGCCGTCTCCGTTGTTTCGAAAGAAGCGGTTCTGGCCGATATTCGTGACCATGATGTCCGGGTAGCCATCGTTGTCGACGTCCCCAACAACGGCGCAATGACTGTAACCCGACTCTCTGAGTTTGGTTTGTTGAGTGACGTTGACAAACGACTTGCCGTCCTGATTCCGGTAAAGCTGGTCGAGAATCGTTGCGGACTGTTTCGGGGGCCAATCGCTGCTTTGGGGGAAGTAAAGGTCGGGCCAGCCGTCTCGATCGAAGTCGAGAACGCTGACTCCGGCACCGAGCACCTCGTACATCCGCTTGAGTCCCTGGTCCGGATTTCCAACGGGATGGTAAAGAAACTTCACCCCCACCTTGGTGGCCTCATCGACAAAGGCGATTTGGGTTTTGGGCGAATCTCGGGACGATGCCTGGTCCGTCGTCTTCCGATGTGCCTCGGTCGGAAGAGGAAATTCCTCGACGGGAATTGGCGGCAATTCCGTAACAGAGCGGACAGTCGCCCAGTTCATTGATCGGGACCTGAGTTGGCTCACCCCAACTTGCCGAATCCGAGGATCGGAAACACGATTTGCGAGGATCTCCGTCCACCCCAAGTGTTCCCAGTTCAATTCCAGGTCACCGGCCTGTTCGGCGGCCGCGCGGATGTCCGCCACCCCCTGGGAATTCCAAGCGTTCGATACGGCATCCTCATACTTCCGAATCGCTTCGCTCCGATCCAAAAATGGTCGCGCCTCACCCGCTCGCCCTGCCTGGGTCAGGAGTTGACCAAGCTGATACAACGCCATGCGCTGATTGGGATCCCTGCGGACCGCTTCGTAAAAGCATCGAATGGCGATGTCGCGCTGACCTTGTTGTTGGGAATGCCAGCCTTTCCAAAACCAGATTTGAGGTTTCTTGGACAAATCTTTGGGAACAGACGACAGCCAGCTTTCGGCCATCTCGACGAGGTTTTCCTTGAAGGCGATTTCTGCCCACATGTTCCAGGCGTCGACGATCAACGGATCGCGCGCAAGCAAGGCGACCAGGCGTTTCATTGCGGCTTGCGGATCGCCGGACGTCCACTCCTGATAAGCCTTGGGAATTTGAAGCAACTGACTCTCTGGATGACGTTCGTCATATTTCTGGATCGTCTCCGGGGCAAAGAGCCGCTCACTTCCCAAGACGAAAAGGCTCAAATGGACCATGTCACACGTCCCGGACGCGATCATTTCCAGGGCCAACGGGCGAAATTCCTGGTCCCGCATCGCGAGCGCCTGGATGTAGGCGAGGCGATTTCGGGCGTTGTCATCCTTGGGGTTTCGTTTCAGTACTTCCCGATAGGCCGCATTCGCTCTGTCCAGGTCAAACACACTCGAGAGACAGATGTCGCCGACCATCTCCCTCGCCCGCAGGCTCAGAGGAGAATTGTCATTGCGGATGCGATCAAGGTAATTCAACGCTCTTTCGAATTGGCCAGCCCCGTGGTGAGCCCGGGCGGCCATCCACAGGAAGTCCGCGTTTTGGGGATTGCGTTTTACGATCTCATCAACGACGGGAATGGCCTCCTTGAATCGGCCAGATTGCAGAAGCGACTCGGCTGTTCTTTCCCGCCGCGAGGCTCGTGCAACGGAAAAAATCCAAATTAGCCCCCAGAGCATTAGAAGGCCAACGGAACAAAAGACAACGCGTCGCAAAACGGGACTCCCCGTTGAGGGATGAGTTGCATTCCTGTTTTCGAATTCGGATGGCACGGCAGCCTGACTCAAACAGATGGGATGGAACGCACGACGTTTCGGAGATCGACAATGCCTGAACCCCGGACATCCGCGAATAGTTTGGACGAGACAATGCCCTTTTTCGTCATCGTATCATCCGCCAAGGGAATAGAAAGACCCGACACACAGGAAGAGCGGCCTCGATTCCCAGCCGATGCACGACGTTCGGAATCGAAAACGCGGTTTCCCCCGGCACTTTCCGATTCGGCTGACGCGCCAGCAACCTCACAACATCCCCCACGGTCGCCCGTGGATCCGAATTGAGGATGTCCTCAACCTCCCTCCCGCTCCGTTCCTGTTCGTCAGTCAGTTCGATGGGGATCCCTCTCACACATGTCATCATCTCGTGGGGAAGAAAATGAGAATCTGTCCAATTCCCCTGGACACGTGCGATGATGCCAGTCATTCGTGCCAGCGATATGACAGGAACTCACACAAATTCCTGCTATCCTATGTTCCGTCCCTCCTTCACACTGAACGCAGGATATCTTGATGACCAATTCCCGACGTGAATTTCTCTCCACTGGACTCGGACTCAGCGCCGCGAGCCTGGCGGCGTTGACCGTTTCTCCATCGACCAGTTCCGCCGCCGAACACGGTGAGCCACTCATTGGAAAGGGTGATACGATTCTCTTTCAAGGGGATTCCATCACCGATGCCGGTCGCAGCCGCGACCACGCCGGGGAGGTCAACCATCAGCAAGCCTTAGGAAATGGCTATGCCTGGATGGCCGCCGCAGATCTGCTCGTGACTCAACCTGACGCGAATCTGAAATGCTGGAATCGGGGGATCAGTGGTAACAAGGTCTTCCAACTTGCCGACCGTTGGCAAGCCGATTGCCTGGATCTCAAGCCGAATGTCCTCAGTATTCTGATCGGCGTCAATGACATCTGGCACGCTTTGAACGGCCGCTACGACGGCACCGTCGAAACCTATGAGACGGACTACCGAAAGCTTTTAACGCGGACGAAAGACGCTCTCCCGGACGTCAAACTGGTGATCTGCGAACCGTTCGTACTCAGATGTGGCGCGGTCACGGACGAATGGTTTCCCCAGTTCGATGCCTTTCGAGCCAGTGCCAAGAAATTGGCGGACGAATTCCACGCGGTGTTCGTCCCATTCCAGAGCATGTTTGACCGAGCTGTCGAATATGCTCCGCCGGAGCACTGGGCCAAAGACGGCGTCCACCCCTCCCCCTACGGAGCCGCCCTGATGGCCCACCAGTGGG
>JAGQQQ010000788.1 GCA_020426125.1 Planctomycetaceae bacterium | reverse complement strand
GTTGGCGATTGAGGTGGATCGCGCGTTCAGGAATTCACGGACTCCATTTCCTTTTCCTCATCGAGTTTGAAGGAGTTGGATTGTCGACTGTTCTGATCCATTTCCTGAGAACGGGCCGTTCGCTTCCAGGCACCGGACTGGTTGTTCCGGAACCAACGACAGAATCCGACCGCGAGTGCGGCGTTCATTGAGACAAACATCGTCGTCAGCCGGGTCAATCGAGCCGCGAGACCGTTTCCCGGAATCCAGCGCCCTAAGAGGGCAATGGCATAAAAAAGAACCTGGGCAGCGAAGAGACCTTGATAGAGCGGTTCTCGGATCAGCGTGAGGTTGGCGATGAACGCTACCGCCAGGAAGGCTGGGCAGAACCAACGCAACACCTTGTGCGACCAGAACGCCCAAGCCACGCTCCCCCGCAACGGATTCAACAACGGCCACAACCAGAATAGGCTTTGAAATCCGCCCGCCCCAATCCGAGCGCGGCGATGAAACTCGGCTTGCATGTTGGGGGCACTCTCTTCGCGAGCAACGGCTCGTTCGTCGAAAAGCAGGCGACTTCCCTGTCCGTGAACTCGCATCCCAATCAGGAAGTCATCGACGATCGAGTTCGCGGGGATCGGTTGCCAGAGTTCCCGCCGGAGGGCGTAGATGGCCCCATTGACGCCGAGCAAGGCCCCGATCTTGGCTTCCCAGCGTTTGAGTTGGTTTTCATATTTCCAGTAGAGGCCGTCGACGTTTTCTCCGGTGTGGGGATCGGTCAGGAGCAGCTGGCCGCACACCCCACCGATGCCTAGTTCGTCAAAATGGGAAACAAGTCGCTTCAGAGCATCTTGGTCCCAGAAGGTGTTGGCGTCCGAGAAAGCGAGGAGTTCCCCGTTCGCGGCCGCGACGCAGTCATTCAGCACGCTTGGCTTGCCGCGACGGACAGGAAACTGCATCAACTGCACGCGAGGATCATCGACCGTTTGAACGAGTTCTCCGGTGGTGTCTTCATTGCCGTCGCAGCCGATCAGAATCTCCAATCGGTCCGCCGGGTAGTCCATTTGCAGAGCGTTGTGGATTCGTTCCAGAATGACCTGTTCTTCTTTGTAAGCCGCGATGATCAAAGAGACAGAGGGCCACTCCTCCGGGGACATCGTTTCCCTGGCAGTTGTCTGGGAGCCTTTCCCAAAGAGCTTGGCGACTGTCCCCAGGAGAATCGGGTACAGCACATAGGAGTACACCACCAGGCCGACGGACGCCCAGTAGACGATGGCCAGGACGAGACTCAGAGTGGATGAAGTCATGGAGACGCTGTCGGTCTGGGATGCGGGACGGGATCAATTCGTGAAAGCGGGCAGGGAGGATTCGATTTCAGAACGAGCGGGAAGAGGGGCGGCCTTGCGGTTGGCCATCCAGATGTAGTCGACGGCCAACTCCTCCGGGGTAAACCGACTGAAACACTCGTCCACGGTCAATGCTCCCGAGCGGATTGCGTCCAAGGTCCGCTGATCTGTCCGTTCGCGAAAGACCGTGATTTCGAAGCCGGCCTGTTGGAATAGTTCACGGTACTCCGGAGAACGGAGTCGATTGTGATAGGCCAGGCCGGTGCCGCCGTACCACCGCCATTGCTTCTCAGAGAACTGGAGAAAGTTGCCGTTGGTGATCTTGGAGTCGATGGTGGAGTAGTGATCCTGCGGATTGAACCGGTGAGCGGACAGTCCCCCCGTTTTCAGGAGCCGGAAGGACTCCTTGTGGATGTCCCGTTGAACGTCGGCGGGGATATGTTCCAGCACGTTTGAGCTGAGAATGATGTCCATGCTACGGGCCGGCAGTTGTGTGTCACGGGCATCGGCCGGACAGTCATATTGAATTCGCAGCGGCACAAAGACGCTTTCCAATGTGCACGCGGTGCTCGGCACGGAGCGATATCGCTGAACGATTTCCTGTTCCGGAACACGGCACCGGGCCGCGATCTCGGGTAACCGGCTTTCGAGCGCCCGCCAGGTTTCACAGGCATACGCCGACGTGAGCCACGGATTCACGTCCACAGTGATTACCCGCTTCGCTCCTGCGAGTGCCATGACAAAGGGGACAAACGGACGCCACCCGGTCCCGATCTCGAAGACCTGTTTCCCTTCGATCTCCCCGTCCGCCTCGAAGATCAGGTCGACCAACTCGAAGGCCCGTTCGAGGTCGCGATCCAACTGCAAGCGGTTGGTCCCAGCCACGCGCTGGAGTCCATGATACAACGATCGTCCGCCCGGCACTCGGCTGAGAGCCGCCAGAGCGTGGGCTTTGTATTTCCAATTCATCGGTCGTGTGGGGGGCTTGCGGCAAAGTGGGGGAAAGTCCCAGACGGATTCCGGGCTTCCCAAGCATGCCTCACATCTGCTGCTTCGCGCTCCCCGGCAAGGGAAGTCTCTCCGAGATGATGCAACTTCGCGACGTTCCACACCTGTTAAAACGGAATGTGGCGATTCTGCGACATTGGTTGTTGAGACGATGCGACGTGGAGGCGAGATTGGAGGGGATTACAGGACGAGTGACACGATCTGGAATCCGCCCGCCATCAAAAAGGTCACTAACGTCAGCCACAGCAGACCTGTCTCCCAAGACCTGTTGCGAAAATTCTCCCCCACGAGACGGGAGTTGCCGTTGAGAAGCAATAGGACGATAGCCAGAAGCGGAATGAAGAACGCTCCGATGAAGGCGTAAACCTTCACCGCCGACTGAAAATTCAGCAGAAATAGCCCCGAGATCGGGAGAAGGGCGATCCCCCAGAGATAGGATTGATAGACCGTCGAACTTGTGTCGACGGTTGCCGGAGTCGCGACCCCAGACGGCCGATTCATCAATCCCCAAAGATCGGCAAAGAGGTACGGTGTCGCTTGCCAGACTCCCAGAAGGCTACTGAAAAAGGCCCCCCAGGCTCCGATGAGAAAGGCCCAGCGAAGGAGGACACCTCCTTGCGGAAAGGTGTTTTGTAGCGTGTCGGCGATATTGATGACGAGGGTCGCGCCTTTCCCGTCGACTTCACCAATGCGAGCGCCGATGATCACCATCGCGATTCCGAAGAGGGCCGTCATCGTGTAGCCGACGGCCAGATCCAAACGGCAGATGGAGAGTTGGCTCCCATCGGTTCGCCCTTCCTCCCGGATCCAGTAGCCATAACACAAGACTGTCACCGTCCCCCCGACCCCTCCGAGCAAGGCAATCGTCCAGGCCAAACCCTCGCCGCGAAAGTCGGGGATGCGCAGCCAAAGAAGTCCTGTGACGACTTCTCCGAGATTCGGTCCAAGCGCCACAGCCGTGACCACGACAACGACAAACATCACACCAATGCAGAGGCTCATGCACTTCTCGAACAGTGCGTACCCGCCTCGTCGGATCAGCAGAACCGCGAGAACGCTTTGCAGGCTTCCCAGCACGATTTTCCCCATGGCCGCCTCTTCAAAGACGGGAAAAATCGCGTGCAGGGCCACTCCACAGGCGCTCATCAGGGCCATCGCGACGAGGTAGCTCCAGAGCAGCAAATACAAGAGGAACCCCCAACTCGCCCAGCGGCCCAAATGCCGGACCGTCCCTTCAATCAGGGTCGTGCCGGTCGCGAGTTGCCAGCGCGTCAGCCCTTCGTTCAGCACGTATTTCAGCACAGCTCCGACGACGACCGCCCAGAGAATGGCCGTGCCAAGCTTGGTTCCCGTGAAGGTAGCCGTCGCGAGATCCCCGGCCCCCACTCCCGTCGCGGCGACGAGGATGCCAGGACCGATCGTCGCCAACAAGGTCTTGAGCTTCACAACGGGAAACTTTCCTGTGGGGATTGTGATGAAGGCGACGTTTGAGATCGGTTGATCGAGTGAGGGCTTCAAGACACAGGGGGCTGATGCCCCCCGCTCGCCGAGAGGATTCATTAGAAGTTGAGCGCATCCAACTGATCCATCAGGTCGTCAAGTTCATCTTTCGGCTGGTCCGGTTTGTCGGCTTGCCGTTTGGGAATGCCCACGCTCATCCCGACAGCGTCGCGACCGTCATTCACGAGTTCCTGATCGCGTTCGGCGACAGCCATTTCGAGAGCGTTCTTTCCATCGTCCCCCCCGAAAAGTTTCGTGAGATCGATTTTCAGCCCCGCGACTTCTCCATCGGCCCCGGCGATCGCGGGGGTTTTGTGTTGCGGGAAAATAATGGCATTCTCGGGACAGACTCGGCTACATGCGGGGCAACCCTTTTTGCAGTTGTCCTCCGCTTCGACAAGGATGCGGTCGAGGCTGTCGACGCCGTAGACCCCGAACAGGCAGAAGTCGATGCACTCCATACAATTCGTGCAGCGGCTGTAATCGATGACGGGATACCT
>JAGQQQ010000787.1 GCA_020426125.1 Planctomycetaceae bacterium | reverse complement strand
TCCGATCCTCCTTGATCTTGCCGCCTTGTGGCCTGCCGAGCAGTCGCCCGTGTTTGTGGACTGGTAATATTGACTGTAGGGATTTCAATTTGCGGTGAACCGGCATGGTCCGGCCTCGTCGGCTTTTTGGTGCGTCTTGCCGTCCACATGTCATTGCGGCGTTTGCTAGCCCGATCGTCTGTCTGGAGAATCGCGTTTCCGGAAAAATCAATGTCGGCTCTGCGAAGGTTGGCGAGTTCACCGATTCTCAACCCGGTGTAGGCCAGGACGTGGATGATGTTCCCCAGCCAACGCAAGTCAAACTCGTTCGCACACAGCGCCAGCATTGCTTGGACCTGCTCCCGAGTGTAGCAATATCTATCTGACCCAATTGGTTTCGACAATGGAAATCGAAAACTGGCCTCACGGGGGAGGTGGCCTTCATTCACGAGCCAATTGATCAAAGTCTTGATTTGTGTCAACTCAAAATACAAGGTGCGATCCGAGTATCGCCCTCCCAAACTTCGCCCGTACCGTTCCAACTCATCTTTTCCAAAGTCATTCCAATATGGATCCCTTCCATGTCGCAGAAATTGCGATGCAGGACCTGGCTTCTTTTGTACTTGTTCAGGGTCTTATTCGAGGCGCCCCCCATGACTGGCGGACGGTCACACCATTCCAGAGAGAGGTCCCATCCCCGGGAGATGGCGAGACAGCTGTCGGGATCGACTCCCGGATCACGTGCGAGTCCGTGCTTGACCGCCATCTGGAAGTCCAGCTTGCGTAGGTTCGACTCCGCCTCATTACGGACCTGGGTTCCAAGCGAGTGTATTCCAAGATTTCGTTTCTCGAAACGTCCGTCTGCATACCAGACGGCGTTTCGCTGGAAAAGTCGCCAGCGAAAATATGGGCAGTCGACATGGTCATGTATTTGATGTGCCGGCATGATTCCCTCCTACGTGTTTGCGTTCAGTTCTTCGTCCACTTCGGCTTCCGACCACTCGTCGGAAGTTCTGGAGAGGTGGACTGTGGTGTGCGGACGGCCTGGTTTGCCTCGAACAAGGCGTCTCGTCGGAAAAGCAGTTTGCCGCCGGGGCCGCCAGGCTGGAGATAAGGGATCCGTCTTTCCTTGACGAGCCGTCGCAGTTGGGGCACCGAGAGCCATGAGTATTCACTGCACTCCTGGATCGTCAGTAGTTCGTGAGCATCCGATAATGCAGAAGTGGTAGACATGATCGCGATCACTCCCAAAAACGCAGAATGCGAATGAAAGCCAGTTCCTTCGCTTCCCCGGGTTTCGATCTCTACATTGACTTTTTCAACTTTGTGTGCCAAATCAGGACCATCTGAATATCTGGCGGATCTTGTGTTGAAGTCACGGTTGAAATGCTCATCCTGAGTGGTATCACAAAAGTGGTAGGACAAGTTATCCAGGAGTGTGGGGAAGTTTTTCGTGAAGCCTCAATTGAGCGAATCAGCCCAGAGAGTCGAGTGGCTGCTGAAAAAAGTATGGCATGGCTCGCAATCCTGGATGGCAGAAGAAACCGGAATCAGTCAGTCGGCCATCTCCAATGTCGTGACGGGCCGGCAGCAACCCGGCTGAAAGATGCTTGAGAAACTGTCGAGCTGCGCAGTGGTCAATTCGACCTGGCTGGTGACGGGCCACGGTGATCCGCTCGTCTCGTCCGGCAGTGATTCCGGGAGGCGAGCGGCGTACATTGCTCGCCAATCGAGCTTCGGGACCGTGAATGAACGAGAGGTCCCCAAAGGAGTCGAACCTATATGGACTGGCAGGTGAACCGGTCACGCTTGAAGATGTTCCGTCGGCTGAACGTCACAGAGTTCGACGGGAGTCGATCGTAGGACGTCAGCACGATGACTTCGGGGATCCGGAGCCGGTTGCTGCGAGTCCGGATGACGAGTTCGTCGTCCGCCGGGATCAGCTGAGCCCAGTCGGACCACGAGTACTGGCCTGTCGCGGACGGTTGGATTCGCCGAAGGGTGTCACATACCTTGACGGTTGAATCGCAGTAGTAGCGTCCTGAACAAGCCGCCCTCGGCGGTCGGGGTCGACGATTCGCGCCGTC
>JAGQQQ010000786.1 GCA_020426125.1 Planctomycetaceae bacterium | reverse complement strand
CGATGATGAAAGTAGCTGAAGCCTCGCTTCAACCCGCAGCCTAACTCGGGGAGCGTGGTCTTCCACGATCCATAAGCGCTGAGGGGAACCAACTGCGGCAGATGAAATTCCTCCGCGATCTGCCGAATCATCAAATCCGCCAAGGGAGTTGATGATTCTCCGATTGCGAACCGAGGATGCCGGTCGCGGTCGACCACCATCACGTCGCGTCCCAGTTTCCTGAGACAGAGGGCCATCAGGCTTCCGGCAAATCCGGCGCCGATGATGAGGATGTCCGTCGA
Source organism: Planctomycetaceae bacterium (assembly GCA_020426125.1). Taxonomy (GTDB): domain Bacteria; phylum Planctomycetota; class Planctomycetia; order Planctomycetales; family Planctomycetaceae; genus HKST-UBA70. The sequence continues at coordinate 3,313 of JAGQQQ010000786.1, read as the reverse complement.
CCAGGTTTTCACGCCGATCCCCCACACTGCTCGCATTCGACTCTGGAAACAACCTGTTGGGTCAAATTCATCCGCTGTAAGCGGGCAATCCGGTCGTCGGCACAATTCGCACAGTCCGTGAATTTCCGCGCATCCCAAAGGTCCACGAAAACTCGGCCGCGGTTCCATCTCAGAGCCACGTCACAAACCCGTTCGAGTGACGTAAGTTGGGGAGGCGAGAACATTTCTGCCCGCTCAAGTCGTTCCATGATGCCATTCCCAGATCGCGTCGGAATGATCGAGCAGACCCTGGCCCCGTGATCAAACGCATGCGCGATGGACCGCAGGCACCATTCCTCTGCCTCCCCATCTCCCAAGAAGGGGGGCTTCAGAAGGATGAATGCTCGAATCGCGATTCCCGACGTGTCGAGAAACTCGGTGGCTCGATCGAAATCTGAGACGGTCATTCGCTTGTTGAGAGACTTCAACACCTCCGAATGGACAGTCTCCAACCCGAGTGCGACTTCCAGTTGCCCAGGGATTCTCCTCTGAAATTCCTGGCAGACCGGTCCGGTGAGATTCGGGTGGTTTTCCACGATGACCGTTTCATAATTCTGAACCAGTGTTGCAATGGCAGGATGATCCTCCGAGGGGATTGCCTTGCTGTCGAAGAAATTCCCACTGTTGTAAAGTTTGATGTGCTTGGCGGGTTCAAGCCTCCACAGCGCGAATTCGATCTGGTGCGGAATTGCCCCCAGCGACACGGTTCGCGCCAATGTGTTCTTCCAGAGATCGCACATCAAACAACGAAACGGACATTCGCGGTTTGCCAGAAACAGGGTCGCGACCGATTCCGGTTTTCCACAAGGACTGTGTTCGTCTTCTACAAGAAAAGCGTACGGCTCCCATTGTGACACCTCATGCCGATCGGGTCTTTCGGCAAGGATCGTCCGGTCATCAAGCTCAGTCGGTAACATCATCTCCGAATGATGACGAATCTCGTCCGTGGCGACACGTGATGGCCCCGAAGATTTCATTTCATCCGTTGACATTCCCAACAATTTGGAGTCTGAAATACAGCCGAGGTATCGACCGGATTCAGCGGGGCACGGAATCTCAACAGCAACTCTTCATCCCGCCCCGCAAACGGGGAGCAAACAAGGAAGTCATTCGACAGTCGAGTCGGGACCAATCAACATAGGGAATTCTTGAACCCCAAATTCTTCACGGCGCGATGTCTGAACCGGTACCTAAGAGTTATGCAAGCAATTCCCAGCCTCTTCCGAAATGGGTGTTCTGGTTGGCTGTCGGCTGTGTCATATCACAAATGGCTGCATTCGAACTGCCCGTCTGGCGAGACCCGAATCAACGGGCCGAACGCCTTTCGGGCTGGCTCTGCGGACGATACGCCGACTTTTTGCCTTTTCTCCCTGCCCTCTTGCTGGTCCCCTTACTCGCCATCGGCCTGCGTGATCGCCCACAACGTTCTCGCTGGCGACTGAAAACCAACGAAATTCTCAGAAATCAGCCTGGTGATTCCGTCGGTGTCGCCTGGATGATGGGGGCTGTGGTTTTCTTTACCACGCTGTTGGCAAGCCGATGGGTGGGGAATCAGTTTGCCGGACTCCCGCCCGCTTATCACGACGAGTACAGTTACGTGTTTCAGGCAGAGACCTACCTCGCTGGACGGTGGTCGTTCCCAAGTTTCGAGCCGCGGCCGGAATTGTTCGATCAAATGCATGTCCTCAACGAGGGACGTTTCGCCAGCCGGTATTTTCCTGGCGTGGGAGCGTGGATCGCCCCTTTTCTCTACTGGGGAGATCCGTGGCTTGGTCATCAGTTGGCCCAAGCGCTGACAGCCCTTCTTGCCTTCTGGATTGGCCGGGAACTGAGCTGCGCAGGCGTCGGTCTGCTGGCGGGACTGTTAGTCGCCGTTTCTCCGGGATTGCTCCTGTTCAGCAATTTACTCCTGGCCCACCATCCCACCCTCGTGGGATTGTTTCTCTTTCTGTTTTGTTTCCTGAAATGGCAACGGACATCATCCGTTTTCCTGCTCACGGCTGCTGGTGTTGGGTTGTCGTATGCCATGCTTTGCCGTCCCATGACGGCTGCTGGATTCGGGCTGCCTTTTGGGGTCCTGTTTTTCGCAAGACAGTTCCAAGCAATTCGGAAAGCGTCGGTCCGCGACGCCGTGGTCCACGTCCTGGCTCTTGGGACTCCGATCTTCGCTGGCTTGTGTATTGCCGCGTATGCCAATGCACAGATTACCGGATCGCCCTGGCTATCCCCTTACCAGCTCTACACCGACACGTACACCCCCCGGCATGTTTATGGTTTCAACAATCGCATTCGCGGGGAACAGAATCTTGGCCCGAAAGTCCTGAAGAACTACGACGACTGGGCCGAAAACCTGACACCGTCTCTGGCAGCTCGGAATGCTGCTTCACGAATGGAGAACAGCTTTCGCTGGACTTTGGGGATCATTCCCCTTTCCTTGGGCCTCCTCGTCTTTGTCCTCTCACCCGGCCACGGAGATTCCCGCTGGTGGCAGTTGCTGTTTGCGACGATTTCGCTGCATCTGGTGCATATCCCGTATTGGTTCACGGGAATCATGGGATGGCACTACGTGTTCGAATCGGCTCCCCTCTTGATTCTTCTGTTCGCGGAGTCGACGCGACGGCTCATGGCCGACGATCGCACACCGACCGGCAGAACAATGGCCTGGACACCGATTCTCCTGCTGGCGGTCGCCGTTCCCTCGAACTTGTGGACGGTGTCTCCGCTTTGGCCAGGACGGCTTCCACAGGGAATGGCCGAAATTCGCTTTCCCCGAGAGAAATACGCAGTTTTCCATGATCGAGTGGACCAACTGCGTGACGGAACCCCTGCCATGGTTTTCGTGATCCCGGACCAGGCAGACCGTCATATCGATTATGTGGTGAACTCCCCGGATTTGTCCGCCGACGTGCTAATTGGAAGAGCCAAATCTCCGGACGCCGCGGAGGACGCGGCGGCATTGTTTCCGGATCGGATCGCCTGGAGATTCGATGCGCACACCGGTGAGTTCAAGCGGATCACGAAGAATCCCCCTGCTCGATCCCAGTAATTTGGCAGCGAAACTTGCCACCAACCCAAATCGGCCACCATGAAATGGAAAGAGGAAAAGAAACGAGAAAAGAGTTGGCGCGATCCAAACCGGCTACTATCATTCGCCCGGCTCATGGAAGACCGAACTTCCGTTCGACTCCGTGTGTCATCCCAAAGGGGGGTATAGCTCAGTTGGTTAGAGCGCAGCTCTGATAAAGCTGAGGTCCCAAGTTCGAATCTTGGTACC
>JAGQQQ010000785.1:7762-8916 GCA_020426125.1 Planctomycetaceae bacterium | reverse complement strand
CCTTCTTTTCTCACTCGATTCCCTGGAGACTGACCATGAACCGGGTTCCTTCGCTGGCGGCGGTGATTTGCGCCATGGCACTGATGTTTGCGTTGCCGACTTCCGAAGTTCACGCGAGTGGATGGTATCATCCCCACGCCGCGTATTCTTACAGCTACTACCCAGGGTCCTACACGACCGGCTACCACAGCCTCGTCGCCACCTACACGCCCTACTACTACGCCGGCGGCATCTATCCGGTCTACGGCTCCTACTATCCGGCGGCTGCGTACTCCGCATACTACGCGCCCGCGTTGTATCCCAGCCACTTTCGCCCCAGCTACAACTACTACTATTCCTATCCGTATTCCGTCGGTTACTACACCCCATGGTCCGGGGTGAGCTCCCCGTCGTCCGCGTACTACGGCAGCTACCATGGCTCCTACGGCTACGGCGGATACGGCTACCCTTCGTACGGTTGCCATTGGTGACGGTTGATGTCATACTCCCGTGAGTAGGACTGTCCTGGACAGTTTGAAACCAATGAGGCTGCGATGTCGCGGAGCGCTCCCGTGATTCGCGGCCTTTTTTCATGTCTGCTGTCTCGTCCTTTCGGACATCGTTTGGGAGTAGGGTTCGGTGTCGGCTTCTGGTTCTGATTCATTACGTCCAGACTCTTTGCGGAAAACAGTTTCCGTTTCACTCGGGAATCGCAGTTACGATATTTTGATCGGCTGCCGCCTGCTGGATGGATGTGAAGGCCCATTGACCGAGTGGGTAGAGACCAGATTTGGTTCGGGCGGGCGTCGCAAAGCCTTGATCATCACAGATAAGAACGTGACCACGCATGCGGAGAAGGTTCGGGAGCATTTGCGGGGCGCGGACTGGGACGCTGATGTTTTCGTCATCGAATCGGGAGAGCAGTCGAAGCGGCTCGAAGTGATTGCTCAAGCCTGGGACAAATTGATTCAGATGCGCGCCGACCGGAGAACGGTGGTCATTGCCGTGGGAGGAGGAGTGGTCGGCGATGCGGCGGGGTTTGTGGCGGCAACGTTTGCTCGCGGAGTCCCGTTTGTGCAAGTCCCGACCACGCTGCTGGCGACGGTCGACAGTTCCGTCGGGGGAAAGGTGGGGATCAACCATCCGTTGGCCAAGAACATGATCGGGGCCTTCCA
>JAGQQQ010000785.1:0-7697 GCA_020426125.1 Planctomycetaceae bacterium | reverse complement strand
GGGATGGCGGAGGTTGTGAAATATGGAGTCATTCTCGATGAGCCGTTCTTTTCGTATCTGGAAGAGAACGTCCAGGGGCTCAATGCACGGGACACCGACGTCCTTACCCACGCGATCGCCCGCAGTTGCGAAATGAAAGCCTATGTCGTCGAGCAGGATGAGTTCGAGACGACGGGTCTCCGGGCGATCTTGAACTACGGCCACACGTTTGCCCATGCCTATGAAGCACTCACGGGTTACGGAGAACTGCTGCACGGCGAAGCGGTGTCCGTGGGAATGGTTCACGCCAGCCGACTCGCCGAGAAACTGGGACGCATTGATCCGAAAGTGACGGAGCGGCAAGTCAAGCTTCTCTCCGCACTTCACCTCCCCGTCTCTTTGCCTCACCCGGAACGGGTCGCTGTCGACGACGTGCTCTCTCGAATGCAGCTCGATAAGAAAACCATCGGGGGACAGCTTCGCTTCATCCTGCCGACGAAGATAGGACACGTGGAAACGGTCAAAGATGTCCCCGTCGAGCAGGTTCGCGAGGTGTTGGAAGAGGCCGGACTCAAATAGTCGTCAATCGCGTCGAGTGATGCCGCCAACGCCGAATTGATTTCCGGCGGCAACGATTTCCCCATCGCGAATGTCAATCTCCAACAGCTTTTCGCTGCCGACGGCGCGTCCCTGTTCATCGGTCAGTTGTGTGACCACCTTTCGCGTTTTGACATCGACCACATCCCCCGAGGAGGGGTAGGCGAGAGTGCCATCGATGCTGAAAGTAATCCAGCCCGGTTCATCCCGACAGGAAATGCTGGCGACCTGGCGCGGAGGCATTTTGGTGGCGTCGAAGATGTGCATCTTCTGGTTGTGGGCGTCGCAGACCCAAATCTCGGTTTCATCAGGTGTCATCCCGATCCCGTGGGACGGGCAGCCATGTCGTTTGACTGGGCCCTGTGAGAATCCTTGGACTTCCACGCGATGGAGTTTCCGACCGGTCCGCAAGTCCCCGATCTCGAATCCCAGACATTCGTTAATGCAGACGAAGGCGAGAGTTTCGGAACCATTCACCGTGAACGGGCGAATGTTGTGTGTAAACGGCCCCACGGTCTTCACTGCGGTATGGTTGGACGTGTCGGCGACCGTCAGCAGGGGGGAGCCCAACCCCGCGAGGTAACACGCCTTGCCGCTGGGGCCATAGACAGTGTTATGTGCCCGCGACTTCGGATCGATGCGAGCGACGACGTCTCCGGTCCGTCCATCGAGGACATGCCAGTGGTCCTTCTCAAAACTCGGCTGGTAGATGGTTCGGCCGTCGGGCGAGATCGACATTCGGTCGCATCCACCTTCGTAGCGACGCTCCCACAGCAGCCGGTCCGTTTTCAGGTCGAGGCACATCAGCGTTTCAATGGTGCTGATATAGAGTCGGTCGGTCTCCGCGGAGGCACAGATCCCTTTCACATTGATCGGAGTTCCATCCGGCTTGATGCCACCGGTCGGGATGCGACGGACGAATTGATGGCCGTTGTCGATGTCAAACACGAGGAGGCCGTGTCCGCCGTATTCGAGATAATTGCGGACGCCCGGCGTCGCGACGTAAAGGTAGCGATGAGCGTCTTTCCCGTACCCACAAGTTTGCAGTCCTGCCCAGAGGCACAAGACGATTCCGAAAAGTCTCAACATCTTAATTTCTCCACTTTCCGAGACACCACGGATGGCCACGATTCCCCCTCAACCTTTGACGCTGACAATGAGGTCGCGGAGGTATCGCGACTCAGTCTCCGCGGCTTCTTCAGGCTCGCGGAGGATGGTCCAGTAGTCGGGGGGCATGCCTTTGAAGGGGTTCACGTATTCAAAAGTGAGGGGACCATCGAACCCGCCTTGGACGGCCAGCCTCAACAAACGCTGCCAATCGAGATCCCCTGCGGCGAGAGACGCCCATTCATAACTGGCATCTCCGCGAGGAAGGTAAGCAAACGTCGGGTCGGTATGCCGCTTGACATTCTTCAGATGCAGGACGTCGATTTGTCCCGAGAGTTTTTCCATCTCGGCCACCGGATCCAGCCCCTGAAAGTACGCATTGACTGCGTCGTAGGCGATCCCGATGCGGGCGATATCCCCCACGGCGGACTTCATCTCCAGCAGGGTGTCGGCGGAGAAGGTGGTCGTATTCTCATTGTTCTCGATCAGGATCCCGACGCCGCGGTCGGAGGCATATTTGCCGACTTTCTGCAAGCCAACGACGGTCCGTGAGAAGGCTTGCTCGGAAGAAAAGGAGCTTCCGGAGTAAGACTCGGTGGTGTTGTTGATCGCCCGGATCCATTCGACACCCGTTTCCGCCGCGAGGTCGACAAACTCCCGGAAGAGTTGCTGGCCTTGTTCTCCCAGTTCTCCTTGGAGGTTCACGGGGCTGGGGCAGTAAATGCAGATGATCGGGATGCCCAGTTTTTCGCATCGGTTCCGCAGCTGCGGACGGGCCGTCGGTCGAATCTGGCGCGGGCCGAGCATATCGTAGCCGAACGCGAGCAACTGCTTCTGGGGACCTCCAGGGATGTCGACCGTCATCCCCCGGGCGTCGACGCAGTCCCATCCGAATTGTGAAGCCCACTCCAGAACCTGAAAAATGCCAAAGGGGTGCTTCCAGCCAATGGAGCCATAGAGCGCAGTTTTCATGGAGGTTCCCGAGAACGAATCAGCCTTTGTTGTTGTCTGACGACGGTACCGCACGCGACCAGGAAAGGCAAACGGGGGATTTGCGAGGTCGGGATTCTCGGGGGAGGTGGCGTGTTGGCTGCGGTCCCGTTAAAATTCTCTTTCTAAAAACTGCTGTTGAAGTCGCGTGCCGACGGGTTCTTGCTCCGTTTTCTTCCGCGACTGTTCCCTTTGGCAAACACGAGTGAAGATTGTGAACGCGAAGATCGTCTTGCTGCCCGGCGACGGGATTGGACCGGAAGTCACAGCCGAGGCCCAGCGGGTGCTGGTGGCAGTGGCTCAGAAGTTTGGCCACGAGTTTGCCTTCGAATCGTGCCCGATTGGCGGGAATGCGATCGATGACTTCGGTGATCCCCTTCCCGATGCCACGCTCAAAGCCTGTCAGGCATCTGATGCCGTTTTGCTGGGGGCTGTGGGCGGACCGAAATGGGACGATCCCAACGCGAAGACGCGGCCCGAAGCGGGGCTGTTAAAAATCCGTAAGGAGATGGGTCTGTTCGCGAACTTGCGACCGGTCAAAGCCTACGATGTTCTGGTCGACGCCTCGCCACTCAAACGAAACATTGTCGCAGGAACGGACATCCTGTTCGTACGAGAATTGACGGGCGGGATTTACTTCGGGGATTCGGGCCTTACAAAACATGATGATGGCACGGAAACCGCCTTTAGTACGGAAGTCTATTCGACGCACGAGATTGAACGTGTGGTCCGACTCGCAGCCGAGGCGGCCAAGGGGCGTTCCGGGCATGTGACGTCCGTCGACAAAGCCAACGTTTTGGAAGCGTCACGACTTTGGCGTCGCGTCGCGGCACGTGTGATGAAGGAGGAATACCCGGACCTGAAATACGAGGTCGTCTTGGTGGATGCGATGGCCATGCATCTGATCTCGAAGCCAACTTATTACGATGTCATTGTGACGAACAACATTTTCGGAGACATTCTGACCGATGAAGGATCGATGCTCCCCGGATCGATGGGGTTGCTCCCCTCCGCGTCGATCGGCAGCGATGGTCCCGGTCTGTACGAACCGATTCATGGCTCCGCTCCCGATATCGCGGGTCAGGGGATTGCGAATCCGTTGGCGACAATTTTGGCATCGGCCATGATGCTTCGGCATTCTCTGAAGTTGGAAGAGGAAGCGGCGGCCATCGAAGCGGCCGTTGATCAAGTCCTCGCGGCGGGACTGCGGACCAAGGATATCGCGGACAAGGGAGCCGAATGGCTGTCCACGACCGCCATGGGCGACGAGGTTCTGAAGGCCTTGGGCAGTTAGACAAATTAAAATTCGAGAACGGTTGGATTCCTCGCTCTTCGAGCAGTGGATTCACGCAGGAGGTTGACCATGACATTCCGATTTTCGATGGTGGCGATGCTCGCCTGCTGCCTGTTCGGGGCTGGCTGCTCAAACGAACCGGCCCCTGCTCCAAATGACACAGAGGTTCCTGGAGCGGGTGGCGCGGTTTCCCCTGAACTTGGCGAACCGGAACTGGCTCCCCCCGGGCAATCCGAGGAACCCGAACCGGCGGAGCCGAAGGGAAAGGAAGAGTCCGAGGTTTCCCTGCAAATCATGGAGTGGGAAGCCGCCCGAGCCCTGGTCGACAAACACAAGGGGAAGATCGTCGTGATGGATCTCTGGGCGACCTACTGCCCCCCCTGCCTTGAGGAACTCCCCAATCTCGTGAAACTCCATCAAGAACATGGTGACGACGTTGCGTGTATTTCCGTTTCGCTCGATTATCAGGGTTTTGACGATGAGCCTGTCGAGTCGTTTCGGGAAAAAGTTCTGGGAGTCCTTCAGAAATTGAATGCGTCCTGCGAAAATGTGTTGCTCTCCACAGACTCTGAGACCATGTTTCAGCAAAAGATCGATCAGGCGTCGATTCCTGTTGTCTATGTTTTCGGTCGAGATGGTGAGAAGGTGGCGACATTTCCGGATCCCAACGATCCGGGCGAGTTCACTTATGCGGGGCAAATCCTGCCGGTCGTTGAAAAGCTGATGAAGCAGCCCTGATTCTCGCAACTTGGAGAACAAGTTTCTCCGATGCGGTTGATAAGACCATTCTGACTGCAATTGGGTACAAAACGGGATTTGGGAGTTCGGTTTGAGAGTGATGGAAGATAGTGCGACTCACTCTGTCCGAACAGAGGACCGTCTTCACCGGCATTGTCGAGAAGGACATCGGCGGTCGCTGATTCCAGAGCCCTCAACACACTGCGAGTCGCCTCCGACCGAAATCAGCGTGGACAAAGATTTGCATACCCGCCGGTCTTGGCGTTCGAAGCTTGCTTGGTGGCTCGACCCCCGTCAGTGGGTCCGGGCAATATTGATGTTGGATGATACGCCGCACTCGATTGCTTTGGGGACAGCAATCGGCATCTTTGTCGCCTTCACTCCGACCGTCGGCGTCCAGATGGTCCTTGTGATGCTGATCGCGTTTCTGACATCGCGGCTGTTTCACTTCAATCGGGTGGCGGGCCTGATTGCCGTGTATCTCTCAAATCCGTTCACGATGGTCCCCATTTACTGGTTCAACTACCGGCTGGGAACCATGTTTCTCAAAGAAACCGTTTCCCAGGAAGAGTTTGCCCGACTGTTCCAATACACGACCTTTTCAGAATGGCAGCGGAGTTTGCGGGCCATCTTTTTTACGGTCGGCACTCCTCTGCTGATTGGGTCTCTGCTGGTTGGACTGTTTTTCGGACTTCTGTCGTATCTGGTCATCCGCCGCTTAACGGAACGGGTCCAAGCCCATCGCCGCCACAAGCACATGGCCAAGCCTGCATCCTAAGCGGCCATTCATGCTCTCGTTTTTCTCCCCGGTTCGGGAGTGCTGTCCGTTCTTAGGCCGTTGGCTCCGGGGAATGCGCCTTCTTCGGCGGATAGAAGATGAAAGACAGCAACACGGCGGCTCCGAACGCTAAATAGGCGACCGTGAACGCCCAAGGTGGGGCGTCGATGAACAGGACATCATGAAGCCAGTTAGCGATGAAGTCTCCTGAATAAGTCGCCTGACCGGCCCATTCCCGGAGCCGCTGTTCCCAGATCGTGAGCGGGCAGGTGATCCCGACGAGCGTTTCCACGACGACGATCCCGATCATTGTCAGATGCAAGATCCGGAACTTGGGGTGGCGGGTCCAATTCCACTTCAGGGCCATTCCCAACAGGATCGCCAGTTGTCCAAACAAGACAAATCCCACATAGGCAAAGTGAGCCACCAAAACAAAATCTGCGGCCACGCGATAAAATACGGACATTCGTAGCACCTCCCGCAATGACTCATCCCGCGCAACGGGACAACGTGAAATGGCGACCAAGGCGACTGTCCGTATTCTGCGAGGAATTGATCAAGATCTCTAGCACGTTGAAAAGAGTTAGAATGGATTGAGCAATTTTTGAGAATTGAAGACAGGTGACGTATTCTGACCAGAGGCCAGCCACAACCGATGGACCTCCAGCGTGCCGCGCATCCGTTCCAGAATGTCGAATGGGGTCAGCCATGTCAGCCGAAGATGATACGTTCAAGATTTTCGTCTCATGCGTCTCGAACGAGTTCCCCGGATGCCGTGAAGAGATTCGACGTAAGCTGAAGCGGGGTGGCCCCAACCATGTCACATTCCAACCACCTGACCTCTGTTCGTGAGGGTGCGTACGCCACGATCGTCAGTGGAGAGTTTGGAGGGATGTCCGGAACTCGGAGGCATGAATATTATGGCCTAAGCGAATCCTAAGGAGGGATGCGATGTGCTTCGAGTCAATAGCAATGGAATCGACCGAAGTTCGGGCCTGAGAAGTTGAGCGAGTCGGTGACGACCTGCCCCAACGCCGAAGTGCGAATAAGACTTTTGTCCCCGAATTCCCTCGGGACGGGAACAGTGACGCGCAGGGCACAACCAAGGCTAACATTGAGCCGGATGCCAAGGGGGCTCGGCGCCAACGCCCCCACCGGAGGAAAGTCAACAGCGGAACGCCCCGGGGGACATGGTGTTCAATCCCCAACGGACACGGGAACGAAGTCGTAGTCGGTGCCGGGATTCTCGCCCAAGTGGCGGTATGGAAGGGCTACCCGAAACGGAAAAAAACTCCGTCACGAACGGCAAGCAAAGAACAATCCTCTTAGTCGGGGAGCGATCTGTTTCGATGATCACGATTCAGGCAAGGCCGATCGTTCTCCTTGTCGACTCTCGGAGTTCGAATCAAGAGACATGACCCCAGAATTTCGAATGACAATTGACTCTCGATGAGGATATGGTCCATAATTCCGGATCACTTGTTGACTCCTAACCATTCAACCCATGTACAAACGCCGCGATCGGAAAAGATTTCAGCGATGTCCCGCATGCATTCGGAGTGCATGTCGAGGGTGGTTTGTGCTTTTTCAGTGTTTGACCCTCTGGTATGGACCTCTCCCTTGGTTCCACCAACATGCTTTGGCCGACGGGACTCCCCTGCTAGGCCAACACGTGACGGTCTGTCACCCGAACATGGTGCAGCCACCCGTTGAGTGGCACCTGCACTTTGCGACTGTCAAAGAGATTGCTCGCGGCGCCGGATTTCCCGTTCCCACTCAAGACGGGGAAGACGAGGAGCAGCCCGTTGTGCCCGCCACGACGACCGTGCTGGACCTCTCTTTGACGAGTACGGAGCCTGTCGGTGCGGACTTTTTCAACTTCGACGCTCTCGATCCGCTGTCCGTGCATCTGACCACGGCCTCTTTGCCCGCGCTCAGGCAAACTTTCTACGGAGAACTCGCGGCTCAACGAGGGTTGGGCACGCTGTTGTGCGTCTCCCGTTGCTAAACATCCGCCAACCGCGCCCTCTTGTTCCGGCCGGTGATTGACGGAGTTGCTCACTCTGCTCGCGATTGATCTCGCGCGTCACCTGCCATTTCTTCGCTTCTCGCTTGAAACAGCAGGCACTCTCATGAACTCCACACCCAATCCGGAGAAAAAATCCGCCCGGACTCTCCAACCCATCATCTTTCTGGTGGTCTTAGCCGCGGTCA
>JAGQQQ010000784.1 GCA_020426125.1 Planctomycetaceae bacterium | reverse complement strand
CGCCCGCGAACGCCCTCGCCGGGAGGGTGCCTTTGGTCCGAGCGTTGAGCCCCCCCCAAAAACAACCGAAGTCCTTCCAAGCAAGGACAATCTGCCCGCAGGGAATCGGCAACGATTCACGGCTGTCACAGAACCCGTCCCGACGAATCTCGATCCATTTGGGGGATTCGCGGACACAACCCCTCCTCCTCCACGGACCCGTGCCGAACCAGCCGTAATGCCCCGGCCTGAAGAGAATCCGTTCGCATTCGGGAATTCCGCTTCCCCGACGCCGCGTACTCGGGAAGAAGTCGCGGCTCTTCCATTGCCTCCTGTGGAACCTACGCCAGTCGAACCCGTTTCTGTCGATCCGGCAGAACCGTCGTTCGTTGTCAACCGTGACCCTGGTGGAGAAGTCCTCCCCGAACTCGGCCAGCCAAGCCCCATTGGGGGAATCGACGATTCAAAGCGCCTGGCCGCAGCCCCACCAGAGGTTCTGCCAGAACATCCCGAGTTGATCGAGAACCGATTGCCAGAGCCGACTCCGGCAAGGACTCGTTCTAGTCCGCAGACGTTCCCCAATCCATTCGCAGTCAACGACGAACCGGCTGAAGTCCTTCCGTCACACCGGCTCCAGGATTCCGCAGTGCGGAATACCCTGGCGGAGAGCCCGAATTCGGTAGAAATCGTCATGCCCGCCGGATTCGAAGATGGATTGCCCCCCCCAACCACGAGCTCGGAATCTCCTCAAAGTCCGGAAGAGTCTGACGAGATTCTCCCGTCGCTCGCGTCTGATACGGCTCTTTCCAATCCCACGGTGGTCGAACCGGACGATACGGTCCTTCCGCAGCCGTTACCTGGCTCTGGGGAAACCATTCCCGCCGATCCTTCCACGAACCCTTTCGCATTTGGGACGCCGACTCCTACCGATTCCCCAACATCAAGGAACGATGAGGAGGTCCTTCCGACTCCCGTCGAGCGGAATCCCATTCCTGTCGTGGAGACAGCTCCGACACAAGCAAAGGTCATTGAAATTACGCCACGGACCCGACCTGAGGGAAGCCGCCAACCGGAGCGGCCCACCGGTCTTCCCCCTTCGCCTTATGCTCCGACCCGCCTCGATTCTCCCCAAACCGAAGTGCCGACGGGACAACTCGCGACAAGCCCCGCATCTCCCGATTCAGGCAACGCCATGCCAACGGCTGCGGCAACCGCCTCCCCCGTGCAAGAGCTTCTGGGTGACGGCGTTGTTGATCCGAGTGCCCCGTCTGGTCCGCAGACTCCCGAATTGCAGATCGAAAAGATTGCTCCCCCCCAAGCGGTGATTGGAGAACCGCTTGTCTACTCAATCATTGTCCGCAATGTCGGCGGAAGTGATGCCCGAGAAGTCACCGTTGAAGATCGAATCCCTCGCGGCGCTCGACTGGAAGGCACGATTCCGCAAGCCATCCTCGCAGGCCAGAAGCTGATTTGGAATCTTGGGACCTTGGAGCCGACCGAAGAGCGCCGCATCCAACTCAAGGTTGTTCCGATCGAACCGGGGGACATCGGAAGCGTGGCCAAGGTCTCGTTCGCTGCGGCGGTCTCTGCCAGCATTCGAGTGACCGCCCCCGACCTGAAGATGACGATGGACTCCCCTTTGGAGGCCCTCGTCGGGGAACGGATCGCGGTTCACTTCAACATTGCCAACCACGGCGAGGGAGAAGCCCGGTCCGTCATACTCCGAGCGCTGCTCCCAGACGGCCTGACCCACCCCGGAGGCAATGACATCGAGTACGAAGTCGGATCCCTCGCTCCCGGCGCTCAGAAGTCGGTCGATTTGATTCTGACCGCGAATGCCGTGGGCAAGAGAACGCCCCTGGCCCTGATCTCCAATGATGGAAAACGCCATGCTGAACTGCGGCGTGACATTCAAATCATCGAAACTCGACTGCAAGTCGAGCGGTCTGGCCCTGAGCGTCGCTTCGTGGGACGGTCCGGGAACTACACGACGAAGGTTGCCAACCTTTCCTCCAAACGACTCACGAATATCGAGATTCAGGAAACCATTCCCAACGGAGTCTCGCTGACGGAGCAACCAACTCGGGGAGAATGGAATCCCGGAAACCGAACCGTAACTCGACGAATTCCCGTGTTGGAGCCAGGCGAAACTCAGGAGTTTGTCTCTCAGTTGCTGGCAGAAGCTCCTGGAGCACATGTCGGAACAATCGTTGCCCATGACGACAGCGGCAATCAGGCGAGGGTCGAGACTGTACTCGATGCCAAAGGCTTCTCCGCCCTGGATATCGACCTTGCCGCGAAAGAACCCGTCATCGCGGTCGGCGACCAGATCTCATTTCGCCTCAAACTTCGCAATGATGGCTCCGCCGAAGCTGCGGACGTCCGCACACGGTTCGAGATTCCAAGCGGATTCGAAATCGTGAATGCCAGCGGTCCCGTGAACTGGCAGTCTGAGGGGAACGCGATTCAGTTCGCATCACTCCAAAAACTCGATGCCAACGGCGAACAAGAGTTTGACATCGTGCTAGTGGCGACGGAAGAGGGGACCAAGAAGGTGACCGTCAAGCTGGAATCCGCGGATTACGAACAACCCGTCATCACGGAAGAACCCGTGCGAGTGATCTCCGATTCCCCGTAAATGTCAGGACGTTCCCCTATCCTTTGATCCTACCTCGCGGTTTTAAGAGCCGCCATTTGGTCGACGCACTCAATGCAACGAGGAATGTCGATTGTCCAAGGCTCTTGGAACTGATGTCCCTGCTCCACTACGGATTGACGAAACGACTGTCTCGTCTCTCTTTGTGACGCGTCGGGGGGCTGGGCGCTGACGGATACGTCCCTGTCGATTAATGCATTTTCCGTGGCGGCGCCAGGAACGGGCCGCTTTCCAATCTGATGCTCCGATCCCCCAATCAGGGGAGACGCGGCTTGGCAATCTCAACAACGTATGAACCGGCCGAGAGTTGTCAACCGACGGATCGGGAACTTCCCCCGGGAGAGCCCGACCCAGTTGATGTCGCTGCACGACAATCGGCAGAAGGAGTCGAGGGGCGGCGAGGGGCGAAACGATCGAGTCGTCATTGAGGATCGCAGAGAGTCCACATAGAATCCGCGATTCGGCGAAACTCAGATTTGGCGAGGAAGCGAATGGAGTCCATGCCCCACCCCTATGAATCAGAATGGAAAACAGCGATTGACGCTGTGATTCTGGCTTCGAAGATTTGTCGATCGGTTCAGACGTCGATTGCCGACGACAGAATGGAGAAGGCCGACCATTCCCCTGTGACCATCGCGGACTATGCCAGTCAAGCGGTGATCTGCAAGACCCTCCGTGATGTCTTTCCCGATGATCCGATCGTCGCGGAGGAGGATGCGGCGGATCTAAGGACTAACGAAAACAGAGAGTCCCTTCTCAAAACACTCCGGGAGGTTCAGGCGGCTGAGATCCAGGCTGATTCGGAGGACGTCCTGCACTGGATTGACCTAGGGAACCATCAGGGAACGGCCTCCCGATTCTGGACGTTGGATCCGATTGACGGCACAAAAGGGTTTCTCCGTAAGGAACAGTTCGCTGTCTCGCTGGCGCTCATCGTGGACGGGACCATTCAGGTTGCCGCGTTGGCCTGCCCAAATCTCGCGGCGATCGATGCCTGGGATAACGCAAAGGGGGTCGTGTTCTCGGCGGTGCGAGGTCAAGGAGCGAAACTGTTTCCGATTGACCTTCCCGATGTCACGCCGCATGCCGTTCGAGTATCGGGGACCGGGAAGGCGCCCATGGCCCGCTTTTGCGAGTCCGTGGAATCGGGACACAGTTCCCACAGCGACTCGGCTCGAATCGCCGAGAAGCTGGGAATTCGGGAACCACCGGTTCGGTTGGACAGCCAGGCGAAATATGGAATCGTCGCCCGCGGACAGGCGGACATTTATTTGCGTCTCCCCACCCGGAAAAACTACGCGGAGAAGATCTGGGACCATGCGGGTGGCGTGCTTGTGGTCGAGGAGGCGGGGGGGCGAGTCACTGATATCGACGGGCAACCGCTCGACTTTTCCCAAGGGGCAACACTCGCCAAGAATCGAGGCGTGGTGGTGACAAACGGACTCCTGCACGATCAGGTCGTCTCGGCCGTTCAGTCGGAATTCCAGCCGCCCGAGTAGTATCCGGAATGCTGTGTCCGTCTTTACCTCCCTGTCGCTGCCTCTTCTTGCGTTAGAACTCTTGCGATGACTTTTGAAATTGCCTTGACGCTGGGTGTTGTCCTGTTGGCGATTGTCACGCTCATGGCGACGCGGTTGTCGCCGGATCTGGTACTCCTGGGATGCCTGACTGTCTTGCTCGTAACGGGAGTCGTTCAACCGAAAGACGCCGTGACGGGGTTTGCGAATGAGGGGCTTGTGACGGTGGCCGTGCTCTTCGTCATCGCCGCCGGGATTGAACAGACCGGAGCCGTCGGGGCACTGATTCAGTACCTGTTGGGGGTCCCAAAGTCACGAATCGCGGCCTTATTTCGACTGACGTTCCCTGTTGCCGGAATGAGCGCCGTACTCAACAACACTCCGATCGTGGCCGTGATGTTGCCGGTGGTCGATGACTGGGCAAAGAAGTGTCGGTTGTCTTCGTCACAGCTCATGATGCCGTTGAGCTTCGCCACGATATTGGGGGGACTGATTACGGTGCTGGGAACGAGCACAACGGTTGTCGTCAACAGCCTGATGGATTCGGCCGGACTCGAAAAACTCTCACTCTTCGAACCCGCTTATGTTGGTCTCCCCTGCTGCCTCGTGGGACTGAGCTATTTGTTGTTCACCAGCAAACTGTTGTTGCCGGATCGCAAGCCGGCCATGACACAATTCGAAAATCCCCGCGAGTTCAGTGTGGAAATGGTCGTCGATGGGAGCAGCCCCCTCGTCGGAAAGACTATCGAACAGGCCGGACTGCGGCACTTGCCAGGAATGTATCTCATCGAAATCGATCGCGATGGACACGTGGTTCCTGCGGTTTCCCCCAATGAACGGTTGCAATCCGAAGACCGGCTGGTGTTCGTCGGAATTGTCGAATCGGTGGTGGACCTTCAGAAGTTCCCCGGACTTGTCCCCGCGACAGATCAGGTGTTCAAGCTGGACAGCCCCCGATCAGAACGCTGTTTGATCGAATCAGTTGTGTCCAACACTTGCCCTCTGATTGGGATGACCATTCGCGAAGCTCGGTTTCGAACGCGTTACAACGCGGTCGTGATTGCGGTCTCCCGAAATGGACAAAGACTCCGTGGGAAAATCGGGGATATCGTTCTGCAACCCGGGGACACTTTGCTGCTAGAAGCCCATCCCTCTTTCGCTGATATCCAGCGCAACTCCCGGGACTTCTACCTTGTGAGTACGGTAGCGAATTCGACGCCGCTCCGGCGCGACAAAGCCTGGATTGCTCAGATCATCTTGGTGGGCCTCATTGTTTTGAATACTGTCCTGCAATGGGAGATCCTCACAGCCGCGATGCTCGCCGCCGCCGCAATGATTCTGACAGGGTGCGTTCGGCCATCGGAAGCCCGAGAATCCATCGACTGGAGCATTTTGATTGCCATCGGAGCCGGGATCGGAATTGGAAAGGCCATGGAAGCCGGCCACAGTGGTGCCGGACCCTATGTCGCGGAGTATTTGATCGGTTTTGCCCATGGAGAACCGATGGCGGCTTTGGCCGTCATTTACGGAATCGGGATGATCTTCACGAACCTGATTACGGCAAAGGCCGCCGCGACCCTGTTATTTCCTGTAGCAATTTCGACCGCCCAATCCATGGGGTTGGATCCCACTCCCTTTGTCGTGGCAGTGATGATGTCGGCGGCCGCAAGCTTTGCCACGCCCGTCGGCTATCAAACCAATCTAATGGTCCAGGGACCCGGAGGGTACCGGTACGTCGACTACCTGCGATTCGGCGGTCCACTCACGGTGTTGCTCTGGCTCGTGTCCGTGATCGTGATCCCTCTCGTCTGGCCTCTCAGTCCATCGGTTCAATAGCCTGGAAACGAGTTGGACAGCGAACGTCTTCGTTTCTGACGGGGGACGTCATGGGGACAAAAGTCGAACAACTCAAGCCGGACAAGTTTCTGTTTTTGTCGAAGTCGCTGCCCGGATCGAGTGGCTGACCAGGACGGCTTTTGGTGTTGATGCTGTCTCTCGATGGGATTGAAGCCCTCGCCTTCAGGCGAAACCTTCAGGTACACTGCTTCGAATGGAGAATATTCGCACATCCGCTCACACGCGTTTTGACATCAAGTGTCATTTTGTGTGGACGACGAAGTACCGGAAACCCCTTCTTGTGGGGCCCGTTGCCGTCCGCTTGCGGGATTTGCTCCACGAGGTCTGCCGGACCAACGAGATCGAGATTTTGCAGGGGTATGTTGGCAATGGCCATGTCCATATTCTGGTGTCGGCTCCGCCGAATCTGTCGGCCAGCAAGATCATGCAGTATGTAAAAGGGAAAACGTCGCGCAAGTTGTTGATGGAGTTCAAACATCTCAGCAAGCTGTATTGGGGGCGCCATTTTTGGGCTCGTGGGGACTTTGTGGCGACATCTGGGAATGTGACCGACGAGGTGATCCGGAAGTACATTCGGTTGCACTCAGAAGAACGTCCTCCATCGGACGTGAACTTTCAGATTGAGGGATGAGTTGAGGACTTCAGTCCGAATCTCATCCCCACCTTACAAAAGCTACCCCCTTCCAGGCGGTAGTAATTTACTTGTTGTCAGATGTTCAAACTTTTGTTTCTTCGAACGGGAGTCTGGATGGACTGGCAGCGAGGGACGGGTGTTCACAGACATGCGGCATTCGATATCCGCCTTGTGAGTCGGAGAAATAGGCCGAGATTCGCCGTCGGGTGTTGACGGGAGAACTCAGCAAGCGAG
>JAGQQQ010000783.1 GCA_020426125.1 Planctomycetaceae bacterium | reverse complement strand
CGTTGAGAGAGAGGGGATGAAAAGACGGGCATTCGCACCCGTTCGAAAAATTCGATCAATCGTGTCGATGCGAAGAATACCTCCCCGGGTGGTTGCTCGTCGAGGAAACGCAACAATCAACATGGATACACGGGTGTTTCTGATTCCTCCATCCTGTATGTTTGATGGGTGCGGCCGTACGCCTCCCTCCCGGTTCCCAGCCGAAATTCCCGCCATGTCCTTGCCTCAGATTGCTGTTCGCCGTCCGATTACGACGTTGATGGTCTCCATCGCTCTCGCCCTGTTGGGGGGAGTGGCGGTGACGAGATTGTCCGTGGACCTGATGCCCGACATGGAATTCCCGACGGTCACCGTGACCACGCTCTATCCGGGAGCCGGTCCCGAGGAAGTCGAGACGCTGATCACGCGGCCCTTGGAGCAAACCCTCAGTTCGGTGAATGGTTTCGACCGACTGACCTCGACCAGTCTTGAAGGGAGCTCCGGGATTCGTATCCAGTTCCGTTGGGGGACAAATCTGGATGTCGCCGTCGATGAAATGCGACAGGCGATTGACAAGGTGAGGGCGGATCTCCCAGAAGATATCGATCCTCCGCTCATGCGGCGTTACGACTCGAATGATCAGCCGATTCTCTACCTCGGACTGAAGAGTGACCGTCCGGTCACTGCGCTGACGACGATGGCGGAAAAGTCGATCGTCCCCCGACTTGAACGGCTCGACGGCATCGCCCGCATCGGCATGCGTGGCGGCATTCGTCGGGAGATTCAAATCGAGGTGGACCGCGCAAAGCTTGACGCCCTCGGAATGGGAATCAACGAAGTCGTTGATGCCTTGCAGCAAGCGAATATCAGCCGGCCGGCTGGCGACTTCGCCGATGGCAATGTCCATCGCCTGATCCGTAGTCGGAGCGAGTTTCAGTCCCTCGAAGAGATTCGAAATCTGGTGGTTCGACGGAACGGTGACGCCGCGATCCGTATTCGTGACATCGCCGACCTTGTCGATGGCCACGAACGGATCACCCAGCGAACTCGGACTAACGGCGAAGCTGGGATCATGTTGTACGTCTTCAAACAGGCGGGGGCGAACACAATTGACGTCAGCGATGAGGTCTACAAGGAAGTCGCGGCGCTGAATCGGGAATTTCAAGACGCGGAGTTGGTCGTCCGTCTCGACAAGTCGGACTACATCCGCTCCGCGATCAAGAACCTGCAACAGTCGGCCGCCTTCGGCATGACCCTGGCGATGGCGATTCTGGTGATCTTCCTCCGAAGTTTCCGCAGTACGTTGATTATTGGTATCTCGATGCCACTCTCGATCCTGGCGACGCTGATCTTCGTCTACCTGCAAGGTTATACGCTGAACATGGTCTCCTTCGGGGGGTTGGCGCTCGGAATTGGGATGCTGGTCGATAACTCGATTGTTGTGTTGGAGAGTATTTTCCGGCGTCGTGAGGAAGGCGAAGACGCGAAGACCGCCGCCATTTCCGGAACGAATGAAGTCGCGAGTGCCATCACCGCCTCGACACTGACCACCTTGATCGTGTTCTTGCCGCTCATCTTCGTTCAAGGGATGACGGGGCTCTTGCTCCATCAGCTGGCGTTTGTTGTCGCGCTGTCTCTGTTATGTTCTCTGTTCATCAGTATGACATTGACGCCAGTCCTCGCAGCGTACTGGTTGGGGTCGACTCAGGAGAAACAACGCCCGGGGTGGTGGACATGGCTCACGGCCCCTTCCCGGGGAATGCATCGGCTGACGGATGCGATGTTTCGCGGAGTCGAAAACGTCTATGGCAGAATGGTCTCCGCCTGCCTGCGGTTTCCGCTCGTCGCTTCGCTGGTGATGGTGATGATCCTGAGCGTGTCGCTGGGGTTGCTTCCTCGCGTCGGGACCGACTTCTTACCCAAGACGGATGATGGTCGTCTGGGGATCATCATGCAGATGGTTCCAGGAATCC
>JAGQQQ010000782.1 GCA_020426125.1 Planctomycetaceae bacterium | reverse complement strand
TTTTTAGGTGTTAGAGCCGGCTTTCGCACGTTTGGGGCATGAGCTCATTATTAAAAGAATTCTTGCACGACTCAATGATACAAATACCCTCGACGTCTGGATACGGCTTGCCATTCACGTTCTCGGAGAGTCGAGTTCAACACAGGCTCACGAGGTATTGATCCAAATTGTCAGGGACTCCTCTGGGCGCCCGGATCTCCGCCAACTGTCCGCCCGGGCTTTGGGGCAACTTGTCTCGGAAGGTCTGTTGGCGGAGGCGAAAGCACTTCTGTCTCCCGAATACCGGTCCGATGGCCTGGCCTTGCTCCTCGCCGCGGAAATGACGACGAATCATTCCGGAGCCGAGACCGAAGATTTTCTCAAGCGTCTTGCTCAACAGGGAGGGACCACGGTTCAGGCGATCGCATTAAGACATCTTCAGCGACTCAGCCCCCAATCTGTCGTCGACCTCGCAACCGGCGCTGGCCAGGAACAATTCCACGTCAATCACCCGCACAACGGGGTCCGCCAAACCATCTGCGAGAGTTGTTATCTGGTCGGCAGTCTGGAAACCGTCGACATCCTTCTCACCTATTTGGATGACGCGCACCCGGGCAACCGCCAACTCGCGGCGGACGCCCTGTATCGTCTCGCACAGCAGGACAGCTTGCGGGCCGCCGTGATTGGTGGTGTAACCGATTCGTTACGGCACCCCTCTTGGAGAACGCTTGAAGAGGCCTGTGAGTTGTCCGCCTTTCTCGACCTCTCGAAGTCTCAGGAACAGGTCGTCGTTCTACTAAATCACGAGATTCCTGAAGTGGCAGCCGCTGCGGCGTTTGCCATTAAGGAATTTGATCTCGACTCGACCACCGGTCCGGCTCTGGCCCGTTTGAATGAGAATCTTCGACAGCAGTTTGCTCTAAATGTTGATGAACAGATACATCGATATCGGTTCACCTCCCGGCAGACTCAACACCTCTGTGAACACTTGGGACGTCGTCAAGTTCGGGATGCCGATCCCATCCTTCGAGGGTTCATTCCCAAACGAGTGGAAAACGGAGAAGTTGTTCGAGAACCCTGGTGTCGGTCCACCGCGATTTGGGCTCTGGGACGGATCCATGACGGGGAGTTGGATGCCGGCTTGGCCAGCCTTCTTCGTGCAAGACTCAACGACGTCGATTCTCTGGTTCCGGAAAGCGATCAGGTGCGGGAAGCGTCGGCCTATGCACTCGGATGGTTTGGAGATCGGGAATCGCTAGAGTCATTCCAACGGTTTCTCAGCCGAAAATCCCCCACACGAGGAGTTGGCCACGCCTGCGCCTGGGCGAAGGAAAAACTCACAGGGGAGACAGTGCCAGTTCTCCCCGTGTTGGAGCAGACACTGTCTTCCGACTGGTTCCTCAGACCGGTGAAGCCAATGCCGTCCGAGTCAGCGAACTGACTCTTGGGACGGTGATATGCGATGTCCGCGCGGAGCCTAAACCGCCGACGTCATTCGACGGGCTGAAACGGCGAATCGCTTTTCGACTCCGCCGGCTGGAATGGAGAGCCATCCTGTTTGGTTTCCGCCGGTTGGAATGGAGACTCGCCATCTGGTTTGGGGGAATTCGCAGGCTGAAACGGAGACTCAGGGGATGAGTCGGCGGGTTTGAAGGGGGAATCGTTCGTCTTCATGTCTGCGGAATCCTCAGCACCACCGCCTGCGGGCTGAAACGGAGACGCGGATGGGGGAGTGTCGTTCGTGGAAGACCGATCGGACTGTGCGGAAGTTGCTCCTGCCGTATTTTGACCAGAAGGATTTTTGGGGGGGAGGGATCGGGTCGTTGTCGCCCCCAGCTTCGGACGAAGCACGATTTCCCGACGCCCTGGATCAACTGACAACACATTTGCAAAATCGATTGCGTTTGCAACCGCTTGAACGTCGCCAATCGGCGCCATTTTGACTTCGTAGTTTGCGAATCCCCCATTGCCCTGCCAGATCTTGCCCCCTTCCTGCTTGTAAATGCGATTGACAACATCGCGCTGTTGATCTTGCGGAAACCCAAGCAACCGGAGGTTCAAGATTTCATTGTCCTGATAGTTTGAGAGCTGCGCCTCGGCCGGCGGACCGGGAAGAGATCCTCCGGGACGAACTCTCCCGACTGGCGGTTGACCGGGCGCATGGTTTCCCATGGGACCGGGATTCGGCAGCGGTGCATCACGATCACCCCAACTTGCGATGGCGGTCATTAGAAAGCTGAACCCGATCATGCCGATACATCCGAAAACCCCCAACCCGAGGCAGCCGATCAATCCCCACTTCGTCAATTCAAAGACATTGGCGCCGTAATCTCCCAAGGCGCTCAACGCAATCATCAGAATCCCGATACCGATAAACGCCACGCCACCGACCATTTGCCCTTCGGGACCGAGTGCATGAAGCCCTTTGATCTGGAACCCGATAAACGGAAGCACGAACGAAGCTGCCCCCAGGGCAATCAACGTGAATCCGAAATTCATGAGCCCTTGCTTTGTTTCCTCCGACATTGTCGGTTTTTTTCGCGGCCTTTTCTTCGCCTTCTTTTTCGACTTGGACTTCCCCTGGGAGCCAGTCCGTCGAGTCGGAGACGGACCGCCAAACACGTCGCCATCATCCTCAAAGGGGCTCTCGCCATCTTCAAACACGTCCACGTCGTCAAACAAGTCATCGTCATTCGCCCAAGGATCTTCTGAAGGCGGAAGAGTCGGTTTCGGGCGTGGACGACTGGCGAGAGGTTTTGACTGAGATGAAGTCGGCTTGGGCGCTGTCGGCTTGGACGCTGTCGGTTTGGACGGAGAAGAGGACTGTGTTGGTTTCGATCGGGAGGAGGCGCTCGTTCCCCGCGACGTGGGCCGCGATGAGGACGACGGCCTTTTCCCGGACGGGACTTCGATCACCGCCTGACAGCGGGGGCACCGTACCTTTGGAACGCCCGGTTTCACTTTTACGGACGCATCACAGCCCGGGCACTGCACCTTCTCAACCGCCATAATCCTCGCTCCGCGAACTGTCCTGTTTCCCAATGAATCCCGTGTGTCGAGCCCCGTCATTCTCGGCGTTCCCGTGACGATGGCAATCCCAGGATACCGAAAATTGTCGGGAACGCCTACTAAAGTAAGACTTCAGGCCTCAGGAAAACTCAGATGGATGCCGGAAAATGGGAAATCTGCCCTTCTTCGGTATGCGCCATTTTGATCGCGTCTGCCTCCTCTCTTCCTGAACCCCGAAATTCGAGAATAATTGCCAACGATTCCCCTATTCCCGGGAACGTTGCCCGGAGAGTCGGCTGTAAGGCTCGGTGATGTCAAACCAAAGCTCAGACCCGTCGCCGCACGTGAGCACGTCAAAATGGCGGTTTCCCTGTTCACAGAGTGCTTGTTGAGTAAACGTTTTCTCCAAGTGTTCCAGGACGTCGTACTCGTCAGATGTCCGCGTCACCAGATAGGGGGCTTCGGCAGTGCCATTCCCTGTGTCCAGGATCCCCTCCAGGCATGCCTGGGCGAATAGGACTTCCATCTGGACTCCCCGGTCGTTTCCCAGTTGGTCGTAGAGGTAGGCCAGCAACAAATGTGCTCTCGGACTGAGCAAGAGGTTCGGCATCGTTGCATGAGCGGCCTCGATGGCCTCAACCCATCGCTCCTCGCTGGCGAGTTCGTTTGCGAACCGCAAGCCATCGGAATAGGGTTGGTAATCCGCTGACCGGGTGACGATTTCCCAGAGTGCCAAGTAGGACGATCGTCCCGGTTGCTGAAGCAACTCAAGGATCCGTTCATTCAATTGGGAGTCATCCACGACGTTGGCCTCCTGATTCCTGGAATCTCTTCATCCTGCGACCCATGGCCGAGATTGTCAATTCACACGAATTCTCGCCAATCGTTCGGGAGAAATTCCCGTGCTGGAAGTGCGTCTGAGTGTTTTGACGGCATCCTTCCCATTCCTCAAAATGGCACGGTGAGAAAACTCCTCAGGAGACCGGAGACCATGCCGAGAATTGATGCGCACCAACACTTTTGGGACCTGCGGATGCCGTTCGACTACGAATGGCTCAAGACCCCGCGGCATGCCCCCATTTGCCGGTCCTACCTCCCGAAGGACCTCCAGCCCCATCTAAAAAACGCCGACATCGATAAGACGGTCTTCGTCCAAACACAACACAATCTGGACGAAAACCGTTGGGCGCTCACTCTGGCTCAAGAAAACGAATGGATCGCGGGCGTTGTCGGCTGGGTCGACCTTGCCAGCCCTGACGTCGAACAGCAGATCTGTGAGTTCAAAGACGACCCGCTGTTTGTCGGGGTCCGACATATCACCCAAGATGAACCGGACGATGACTTCATCATTCGTGAGGATGTCATTCGGGGACTGAAACAACTCGAAAAACATGGTGTCCCTTTCGATCTGCTGTTCTACGTCAAGCATCTGAGGCATGCGGAGACACTGGCGCAAAACCTCCCGGACTTGCCAATGGTGATCGACCACCTCGCGAAACCTCACATTCGGGATCACGTCACAAAGGATTGGCTTCCCGACTTTCAGGATGCGGCGGCCTACCCGAATGTCTACTGCAAACTGTCCGGATTGATCACGGAAGCCAACTGGAAGGGGTGGACGGTCGACGATCTGCGGCCTTACGTCGAACGGGCGCTGGAAGCGTTCGGCCCGGATCGATGCCTGTTCGGCTCGGACTGGCCGGTGTGTGAGTTGGCCGGAAGCTATGAACAAGTGCATGAGGCCCTGGCGACAATTCTTGATCCGCTCACCGAGAATGAGAAATCGCAGATCTTTGGAGACACCGCCGCGCGGTTCTATAAGCTGACTCGTTAGACTCCCCGCGCCCCGATGAGACGATGGAAACATTTCCCGCTTACGGGCAACAAATGTCCCACTTCGGGTTCCCAAGTGAAGCGCCCGTTCGTTGGACAGTCCGTTGGAATCGGAACAGAGCATCCATCCCCAGGGGAATCATTTGTATGAAGAAAAAACGGTCCGAGCGGAAAAGCACTTCCGTCGGCAAGTCGCCCAAAAAGGATGTCAGCCACTGGCAAAACGAGCAAATTGGTTTGGGGGAGTGCCGAGATATCGAACTCGAAATCTCGCACAGCTATAGCGGGCAGACCGTCGCCATCCCGATCCATGTTCGCCGCGCCCCAAAGGACGGACCGACCGTCTTTGTCACTGCCGCTGTTCACGGAGACGAGATCAATGGGGCCGGCGCAATCCGGGAACTGATCATGGACCAATCCTTGGCCTTAGTCAAAGGGAGCCTGATTCTCGTCCCGGTGGTCAATGTGCTCGGGTTCGAACGCCACTCCCGATACCTCCCCGATCGCCGTGATCTGAACCGCTCTTTTCCAGGCAGCCACAAAGGGAGTCTCGCTTCGCGAATGGCTCGCATCATCCTCGACGAGATCGTCGAACGCTCCGACTACGGGATCGACCTTCACACAGCCGCCGTCCGTCGCACCAATTTTCCCAACGTCCGCGGAGATCTTGATAACGCCGGTGTGAAGCGACTCGCGGATGTCTTCGGCTGCGAGGTGACCGTGAACGAACGAGGCCCGTCGGGGTGTCTCCGCCGCGCTGCCTGCGAATTGGGCGTCCCGACCTTTATCCTGGAAGCCGGAGAAGTCTGGAAGGTGGAAAGCCTCGTACTGGAGTATGCTCTCCGCGGAATCAAGAATGTCTTGATTCATCTGGGAATGCTCTCCGGCAAAATCATCGAGCCGCCGTATCGAACTGTGATCCAGGAGACGACCTGGGTTCGGGCCGACCACTCTGGGTTCCTTCAGTTTCACGTCGCACCTGGAGATCTCGTGACGAAAGACTGTCCAATCGCGACGCTCACGAATCTGCTCGGACATCCACTCGAATCTCTCCACTCCCCCGAAAACGGAATCATCCTCGGAATGACCACGCTTCCGTTTACCGCACCCGGCGAGCCAGTCGTTCACATTGGCCTGCTATCACGAGGGAAGAAGCGGATCGAGAAGATCGTCGATGAACTCGCGGATGACACGCTCCACGAACGGATCCGAGGCGACCTCTCCAGCAGTATTCGAGTGGTCGAACCCGAGGACGACTGACCACCAGGGCGCGGTCCAGGAACAGACATGCACCATCGCCCCGGCTCCCTGAGACGGGGTGCACGTCAGCTTTCGTAGGCGGATCGTGTTTTGAAGATCGTCAATAGGAGGACTCGGCGATTTCTGGGAAGATGATTGTGACCAGGGGGACTGGAACAGTGAGATTGCGCCACATTGGGCAATCTGCAAAGATGAGTGGGACATGCTTGGTTTGCTGAAAATCGAGCGGGGTTTTCACGGTCGACAGGGAGGTTGCAGATGGCTGAGATGAGTGTGGCGTCGATTCAGGAACACTTTGGTGAACTGACGGATCCGCGGCGGCGGGAGCCGACGTACCCGCTGATGGACATGGTGGTGATGACGGTCTGTGCGGTGATTTGTGGAGCCGATGATTTCGTGGCGATTGCGAAGTTTGCACGCTCCAAGCAGGAGTGGTTTGGCAAATTTTTGGATCTCTCCCATGGCATTCCTTCGCACGATCGATTCAACGCCGTGATCGGGATGCTCAAGCCGGCGGAGTTTGAAAAGTGCCTGCTCAGTTGGATCACTTCGCTGCATGAAAATACTGATGGCCAGGTGATTGCTAATGATGGAAAGCAAGTTCACACGCCGACCGATGAGGGAGGAAGAAGTTGTGGACGCGGTAGTTAAACATTGCGAAGTTATGACAAGGCCAGTTCCAAGTCGGCGATCCATATGGTCAATGCCTGGGCGACAGCCAACCATATTAGCCTAGGCCAGGTGGTCACTGATGCGAAAAGCAATGAGATCACCGCCATCCCCAAACTGCTGGAGATTATCGACATCAGCGGGGCTTTGGTGACGATCGATGCGATGGGATGCCAGACGGAGATCGCCGCGAAGATCGTTGATGAAGGAGGCGATTACTGCCTGGCCGCCAAAGGAAATCAACCGACGTTGTTTGCTGCCCTCCAGGACTTCTTTTCCCCACTCTTCGACAACGATTTCGAAGGGGTCAAAGTGCGTCGGCATGTCGAGCACGAGACGACGCACGGCCGAGAGGTTCAACGTTTCAGTTTCATTTGTCCGGTGCCTGACGATCTTCCTGACAGGCACCGCTGGAAGAATCTCAAAGCGATCGGAGCGGTGGTTACCATCTCACAGCGAAATGGCAAAGAGCAGACGGAGATTCGTTATTATATTTTAAGTCGCTATATTTCAGGCCCACGTTTCGCCCAGGCCGCTCGTGGACACTGGGGAGTCGAAAACAACCTCCACT
>JAGQQQ010000781.1 GCA_020426125.1 Planctomycetaceae bacterium | reverse complement strand
CCAAGCCGCGCAGGCACACAGAATTCCTGAGAGAACGGGGAGGAGAAAACGGGCCATTGGCACCATCCCATGTGCGGCAGGGCGTTGGTCTTCGAAGTCTCCAGGCATTATCACAGAGGAGACCGGAGAAGCCAATCCGTGGTGAAGCAAATCTCCCCACGGACGAGGAACGCTCAAGGTGAGTTCCCATCTCAATCTCGTGCATGCGCGGCGGCCGCCATCTGTTGGGCCAGTTGGCTGACCTGATCCAACATTTGGTCCGGGGAAATCTCACCATCGGCAAGCTGCTGAAAGAACCGGACCAAAGCGGAACCAACGATCGCTCCCTGGGCTCGTCCGCGCAAAGGCGCGACATGTTCTGGCCGGCTGATCCCAAAACCAACGGCCAAAGGCAACTCCGTTTCCTGCCGTAACCAGTCCAGTTGTTCGAGCAGCGCGTCGGCAACCTGTTCCCGTTCCCCGGTGGTTCCTGCCACGGCGATGCAATACACGAATCCGGAACAGCACTTTAGGATTTGTTTGACCCGCTGACGAGGTGTTGTCGGGGCGACCAGTTGAATCAGGTCGAGTCCCTGATCTTGGACCATCCGAAACACATCCTGGGCTTCCGCTCCGGGAAGATCGGGAACGATCAACCCTGAGATTCCGGCTGAAACGCACTGGTCCAGGAATTTCTCGATTCCGGTACGAAAGATGATCGCGTAAGAGACCATCGCCAGGACAGGTGGCAGTTCCTCCCCTTTTAACGCTCCAATCGCTTCGAAGATCTTGGGAACAGAGACGTGATTTCCTAAGGCGCGTGTGTAGGAAGCCTGAATGACGGGACCATCAGCAATCGGGTCGCTGTATGGGAATCCCAATTCAATGAAGTCCACCCCAGCCTTGCCGAGAGTTTGGAGAACCGATTGGGTGGTCTTCAAGTCGGGATCCCCGGCGGTGACGAACGGCATGAAGGCCATTTGTCCCTGGTCTCGCAACGTCGAGAAGGTTTGTGCAATCCGCGATTCCACGCAAGAACTCCTAGGATGCTGAGAAAAAGCTCGTATTTTCGGAGGAATCCTGCCCCTTCCGCAGTCTGTCAGAAAGGGGAACTCCTGTGAGAATCCCCTTACTTCCCATTTCCACGACCTGATCCCTTCTGTGGGACCTATGATAGCGTCTTCGAAAAGACATCGGAATCATCATTCTCTTTCGCAACGATTCGTCCGTCCGCCGCGATTCGTCAGGATGCAGTTCGCAAATGACACCTCCTTAGCCGCTTGCGATGTGGTCAGGGAAGATGAAATTTTGAATTGACTACGAGACGACATCGCGGGAGAACCGAACATCGGAATGAGCGGCCTCTCGCTCGGAGTACCGGATTGATTGGCATCGAGTGACAGAGTTCTCGGCGAGAACGGATCGAATCGCCGGAAAATAGAATCCCGACCAATCAGAATTTGTGGCTTCCCGGGCTTGATCACGCAATGTGGAGCCTTCGCCTCTCTCTCGAAGTTGCCGAGTGTCCAGACTCGATCCCAATGGCGGATTCCAGGAGAGATGGCCAACTCGAACTATCGGTCCGCGCAGCAAAAACTCCCTTCCGCTCAACTGGAAGGGAGTTTTTGCCCGAATGCGAAATGGCCCCCTGGAAAGGCGGCCCGGCGGGAGTTGGCCCCAATTATTGGATCGCTTGCAGATCGTCAGCCAAGACTTCCTGGGAAGCCTTGTATTCCTCAATCGCCCGACGCTTGTTCGGCAACTGAGTCTCGGGACCGGCTGGGAAGTACTGCACATCGTCTCTGAGGTAGTAGGCCGAAGGCAGCGTTTGTCCTCCCATGTGTGTCTGGCAGCCACACAGTCCGCCAAAAGCCACAAGTCCGGCGAAGACCAGGACAACCGGAGTGCAGTAGGAATTCTTGGTCATGTCAGTACTCGTCGGGCTGGCGGAAAGGCCGTTCTGAATGAAGATTCGCAAGGAACGTTCACATGGCAAAGTGACAAACCAGGCAGGCTTGGCCTGTGCTCAAACCGTGACCTGCCTCTTCGTTATCGGCCATCACACGAGGAGTCTTCAGCACAATCGCGAAAATCGGCACAATCCTCCCTGGCTTGCCCAGCATCCTGAATGATTGAGAACAAGATCCAATTTCAAAAGGTGACTCTCAAAAACCCATTTTCAACAAGGTACGCAGACGCCCTATACTGACAGGTCTTAGGGGAAAGATGGGTTCGACCTGTTTGGTGGTTCGTGCACAAGCGTGGTCTTCGATGCGATTCCGTTTGCTTGGGAAAACACAAGCCGATTTTGAAAGAAAGCGGCGACGAGTCGCCGCACGCCAATACGGACCAAATCAGTCTTTCAGTGCACGTCGCGGTAACGAAGGACCATGTGGTTGATCACGATCAGGATCGCGGACATAAAGAACAAGACCCCGGCTCCCGTCACGATGTCCCACCGATCATCGACCGGGAAATGGTGTTCCGCCATATCCGGGTTGTCCGGTCCGGGGTTGTCGTCATCTCCGGTGGAAAGTGGATCGAAGGCTCCCTCCAACTCGGGAAACTCCAGATCCGGACGCAAGGGCCGGTCCTCAATTTCGTTTACGAGAATCGACTCGTAACCCCATCGAGAGGGGGCCGCCTGCGCCACTCCCCACATCACCGAATTCATGTTATGAATCGGTTGCATCATTCCGCCGAGGATCACCATCGGCAACAACACGATCGGCAACAAGGCGATCGCCACTTCCGAGGTCTTGGCCACGGACGAGAGCAGCAGCCCAATCGACACGCCGGCCATCGCGATCAGAAACAAAATGAGAAAAGCGACCGCCGGGTTTCCGTGAAGCTGACAGCCCCAAGTGGCGATTCCCAACAGGACCGTGCATTGGATTACGCACAATCCCGCCATCACTGCCAGTTTGGAGAACAGATACGACGGGATCTTCAGATTGACCATCCGCTCGCGATGGTAAATCGCCCATTCCCCGACCACTTCCCGAACGGAATTCGAACACCCAAACCATAGGGCCGACAGGCTGAGCATGAACATGGTAATGGGCAGCCGCTGGGCGATGGTTCCCCAGTTGTCATCGGTGACCTCCTGCGCGACTTCGCCCCCGAAGACCATCACCACCAGAAACGCCACGATGGGAGCTTGCGCCATGAGAATGGCGGTGTTCCAGGTGTCCTTTAACTTGATGGCCAGTTGCCGGGCGACGAGGGTCGCCCATTGACGAATGCCCGCCACACGAGGAATCGCGCTTTCGCCCTCACCACTCGAAGGAGCCGTTTTGCCCCGACGATCGGTGACATACCGTTGGGCAAACGCGGATGTCTTGTAGGCCTGCGTCCACTCCGCAGTCGGTCTCTCTGCGTACCCTCGCAGGACTTCATCGGGACTGGGATCGGCCCCGGGGCGGAGATGATCGATGCCATCGGGGTTAAAGAAGTGCACGGCATCCGGATAGGCGGGGCCATAATAGGCGAGTCGTCCCGGTTCCGGGGAACCGGAGTCCTTCCCCACGAGAACGAGATTGTCCATCAGACGGTAGGCTTCCAGACTCGGTTGATGGATGGTCAACAAGATCGCTTTGCCAGAATCAGCAAGCTTGCGGAGGACCTTCATCACCATCAGCGCGTCTTCGGATGACAGGCCAGATGTTGGCTCGTCGAG
>JAGQQQ010000780.1 GCA_020426125.1 Planctomycetaceae bacterium | reverse complement strand
CTGGAACGAAGGCTACCTCGCAAAAATTCTTTTCGGCAAATGGCTTAACGTGCAATCGCCCTGGGGGGGCCTTCGAGCCGTTCGCAACCATCTCATTCCGCCTTTACGGTACCTGGCGACTCATCAGCGATTTCCGCCAGGCTTCAAAGTAATCCTGGAACCCTGCTTTAACGTGAGGGGCCGCAACTGGGGGAATGTCGGATTGCGTCCACGGCGTCTCACCCGTTCTGCCTGATCGAAAAAGAAGATCTGCCGCATGAGCGGCAATGGCCCGATCCATCCGATTGAGATCGGCGAACAGTTCGGCGTGATTGTCCTTGTGAACCTCAACCAGGAACTCCGCGTACTGTCGCACGGGATTGGCTTCATTGTCCCCGTCGCAGTCGACCCAGACCGCTCCGCTGCACCCGAGGACATTCGTCTTCGTCTCGATGGTCGTCGGCTGATACGGCTTGGCTGTGCGCCAATACGATTGTTCGATCCCGGGCCCCATCGCGATCGCGACCAGATGGACGTCATGTTCCAACACCGGAAGTTTCCATTCGAATGTCGCCTTCACGCCTGCAGGCAATTCGCCCGAACGATCCGAGGCAATCCGTTCCTCGCGAATCCGTTCCCCATTTTGAAAGAGCCACACTTTCTCCACGCTCGTCCAATGCGGTCCGAGGACGCGGGCTTTGACCGTGATTTCCTGTTGATTGTCGTTCGGCGTGACCAACTCTCCAGGCCCTTTGCCATCAACCGTCATGTCACAGAGCAGTCCGTAACTGACCATCGCGGCGCCCCTTTGGAAACTATCGACGGCTGCCGCCACGTCGATGTTCCCAGGATTTGAGTCATCGCAGCGCAGATAGGTTCGTCCCTGCCCGACGAAATGCCGGGCGACGTCGTGCGAATCGCTGGAACCGACCGCCGAGACGGATACGCCCCGATTGAGCAATGCCATCCAGTCATGAAACAACTGGAGTGGGTCCGACTGTGTCGCTCCTGAGTTAATGACTTCCATTCCGTTAAAGCTTGCGGGCCAGCCATCGAGACTTGATGCGACGACATCATTGAAATGGTCCGGTCCAAATGGTCGCACGCCGCTGTGCAAGTCGCGGGCATGATTGAGAATTATGATGGGAGCTGACGTCGCCGACTCAATTCTCTCAAAGGTCTCTGTCCAGTCCTTGCTCTGATGGTTCGGGACATCGGAATCTTCGGGAACGGGAAAAATGTTGAAGTGGCCACTCGGTGTGGTGACCTCATTGCCGATCACCGGCGTGAAGTATGGCTCGACGCCGACCTCCTTCTGAAATGGGCGGTGGTCAATCTGAACATTGTGGTCGGTCGCGATCGCCAGTTCGATCCCTTCGGCTGCGATGGTCACCATCCGTTCCTGCACGCTGGCGTCGCCGTGGCCGGAGTGTGTTCGCGTGTGAATGTGTGTATCGCAGGCGACCCAACCGTCCGTGGGAACTTCGCGGCAAATGGTCATTGTCCGCCGCACCTTCGACCCTTGTCGCAGTGTGATAGAAAACTTGTCCAGCGAATACTCGAATCCGCGACCGGCAAAGATCTGGAAGCTCCCTTTCGGCAGGTGGATCGAGGCAACTCCTGTGGATGTGTAGACCGTTCCTGGGCGGACGGCGAGTTGAGGCGATGGCTCGACATGTACCTGTTGCAGCGACTCGCCGTCCCTCAGAATCGTGATTCGAGCCGGGATCGGCTGATTGGTCTCCGCATCGAGAACACGAACGTCGAGTTCCCATTCCGCCAACGTCCCGATGACGTCGTGGCCATGGAGGAAAATCTCCCCCACGCGAATGTCATCGGAATCCCCTTTGTCATTCACCGGAGCAATCGCCAGAACATTGGCCGTTTCCTGGAGAGCACCCTCAGGAATCGGGAAATAGACGGTCATATCATTTTCATCGCGAGTGAGCAGTCCAAGACGCTGGCCATTGAGCGTGACGGCCCAGCCCTGTTTGACATCCTGTTGTCGAAGTTCCAATGTCGCCTCTTTCGTCAGCGGGTTCGCATCGAATCGGACTTCCCATTCTCTGGATTCCGCCGTTTCGGGAAAGGTATCCCACTCGCGAGTGTCGCCACTGCGGAGATGGTGCAGCCCTCCGTCGAGCGATTGACTGTCTGCCATTGCTGTGCCGAAACAACAGGCCAACAGTGTGACCAGAACAACTGACGGGCGGCTGGCAAAGTGAAGAACGGAATGATTCCAGAACATGTGAGCACTTGACGTTGGCGGACCTGCGGCGGAAAACTCAGAGAAACACCATATCGCGAAATGTCGTGTTGAACCAAGCCACCCGGCGAGCGGGGGACGTCAGCCCCCGGTGTCTTGAGGTTCACGGTTTTCAGAGCGAGTTGCGTTTGCCCCTGATCATGGAAGGCCTATCCCGTGAACTCTGCCACCCGTTGGCTTGTCCCTATTCTGATTCTGTTCGCGTTGATCGCCGCATGGTGGTCTGTCGCGGAGCGAAGACGTGATGCGATTGTCGTCTACTGTGCTCATGACCTGATCTTCTCGCAGTCGATTCTCGAACAGTTTGAGCGCGAGACGGGAATTAAAGTCGTTATCGTTGGGGACACGGAGGCCACCAAATCACTCGGGCTGACACAACGATTACTTGTGGAACGCGATCATCCCCGGTGTGATGTCTTCTGGAATAACCAGGTTCTCGGCACGGCACAACTTGCGGAGGAGGGGATTCTGCTTCCTTACAAGGGCTCGGGGTATTCCCGCATCCCCA
>JAGQQQ010000779.1 GCA_020426125.1 Planctomycetaceae bacterium | reverse complement strand
ACGCCTCTTGGCCGGCTGGAACGAAGACTACCTCGCAAAAGTCCTATTCGGCACATGACTTAACGTGCAATCGCCCTGGTCCGGTGCCTGACGATCTTCCTGACAGGCACCGCTGGAAGAATCGGAGCGGTGGTTACCATCTCACAGCGAAATGGCAAAGAGCAAACAGAGGTTCGTTATTATATTTTGAGTCGCTATATTTCCGGCTCTCGTTTCGCCCAGGCCGCTCGTGGACATTGCCAGGGCTAGCGCGCATTTAGGGCAATCCTGGGGGTGTGGGTGCAATCCTGCATCGACAGGTCACAGTAAGCGGTTGATTCAGATTCCTTGCCTGGCAAACGACCCGCTGGCCCTCACTGGTCAAACGGTTTTGATCGAGAAACGAAGAGTCCATCCGAAAATGTCGGTGTCTTTACAATATCGAGTTGCCATGGCCACGGGTTCGTACTCGACACAGTGTGTCACCGGACTTTCCGGATAGTTTCTAGTTGTCGTCATCGTCAAACTCATCAAATTCGAACTCGTCGTCGTAGGAGGCGTCCATCTCTCCTTCCGTCTCATCGAGGCTCCCGGCGAACATTTCGTCGTCATCGAGTTCGAAGCCTTCGTTTTCTTCTTCCTCGTCGAAACCGTCACCATCAAAACCGGAATCTGCGTCCCCATCGAATTGGCCACCAAAATCAGAGTCGGTGTCTTCGTCATCAATGAGAACTTCCCCTTCGTCGCCAATCCCCGTGGCGGACGTTGGCATCGTCTGGGTGGACTTCGGCTCTTTTTTCGCGGGTTTCTCCGCGTTGGCCGATTTGGGGCCATAGACCAGGATAAAGAAGGGGAACAGGGTAATGAGCCCCGCCACGACAAGCAGACTGATTGTGGAGACTTTCAGGATAGTTGGCATCGACTCCAAATTGTTCAGGACAGCCATTAGCATGAGATAGGCCAGCACCCCCCCGGGGATTGCCGCCACTAACGAAGTTCCTGCCAGACTGAGCTTACCCACGATTTGATCCTCATTCACGGCCAACGGTATTGCTCGGCTCGTTTTTCCAAATCCCGTCGCGGATTGATGGGATTGATAATGTCTTAGAGGGAAATGATCAGACCTCCCTCCCCTCGGTCATCGAACGGAGGTGTGAGTCCCATTCAGAATAATCGGTGCGTCTTCGCTGAGTTCCGCAGAGAACGCGATGGGATGCCTTCCGACCCTCACAATTGTCGTAGCCCTGATCCAGGATGTTCCTTTCATTGTACGAAATGGAAGTATCGACAGACTCTCCGTCAAACTGATCATGCCCAAGACGCCTACCTTTCGCAAGTTCAGACTCTTCGGCAAAACCTGCCGAAACTCATCTTGAGGCATTCTTTCCCAGCGTCCTATACTCCTTGCAAATTGACTGCGCTTCCAATCTCCATCCGAGGGGGGTGGATCGCAGGTTGAGGAATGGTGTCCCCTTCCTGCGAAAGCATCGGCGCGGACTGAACCCAAGGAGGGAATCTGAATGAGATTTCGTGGAACGAAAATTCTGATGAGCGCCGCGAGCTTGTTGTTCGCGGTCACGACCATGGCGGCGGATTCGGTGATCGATCCGTCTCTCCCCAACTATCAACGTGTGAATGGCCTCAGTGGCAAACTGGTGCTGGTCGGCTCCGACACCATGTCGCAGGTGGCAGCCCGTTGGGCAGATGGTTTTCAACAATACTACCCGAATGTGCAAATTGAGATTCAGGTTCAAGGGTCCCGCAACGCGGTCGCCAGCGTGCAGACTGGACAAGCGTCATTCGGCCTTCTGAGCCGCCAGATCAACGAGCAGGAAGTTCGCGACTTCCACGCGGCCCGGGGATACGTTCCGACCGTGCTGACTCCAGCTTTAGAACCACTCGCGATTTTTGTTCACAAGGACAACCCCATTCAAAGTCTCACGCTGGCTCAAATTGATGCCGCGTTCTCGACATCGCTGAAACGGGGCGAGAAGAAAACGGCTCGCACCTGGGGTGATCTCGGAGCCCAAGGCCAATGGGCTCAGGTCCCGGTCATTCCGCAAGTCCGGAGTTCCGACACGGGCTCACAAGTCTTTTTCCAGGCCGCGATCCTGGGGAACGGCCAGTTCCGTCCCGATGCCCAAGCCCACGGGGATAACCTCGACCTCGTGAAAGCGGTCGCAACGAATCATGGGGGGATCGGCTTCGCTGGCTCCGGAAACGCCACCCCGGACGTCAAGATGGTCCCCTTGTCCTGGCAGACGGGGATGCCTGCGGTTGACGCTCAAACTCCAGGTTACCCGCTGGTTCGCCCTCTTCAAATCGTGGTCAATAACCCACCCAATGGCGATCTTCCTCCTTTGCAATCCGAATTCCTGAAATTCATCTTCAGCAGCCGAGGACAGCAGGATGTTGTGTTGACCGGATTTCTGCCGGTTCCCTCAAAAGTGGCTCAGAAGTCGCTGAACGCGGTTGGTGAGGCGATCCTCAACTGACGAGGGTCTGTACAGTCTGTTCTCTTCTTCAATTTTCCCATTGCACAATCGCACTCACTGCGAGCCCAGGAGCTTTCGCATGAAAAGGATTTCTCTCGCGACGGCGGCCGCATTTGTCGCCCTGGCAGCCACCACCGCCCACGCTGTGGTGATCCCCAATTCCGGCAACAACAACCAAAACAATTCGACGATCCCAAATTCGAATTCATCGCAGCCGACAAATCCGTTCAATCCGCTGGCCCTGCCCGGGCAGGACTTCTTCAACGGACTCGGGAATCAACAAGATCAGTTCTTGACCCCCAACATCTACAACACCCAGCCATTCTTCCCCGATCAAGGGACAACCGTGCCACAAACACGGACTGTGCCCGATCCCATTGCGACCCCAGCAAATTCCAACCTCCGGGACCGTCTGAATGACAATCCGAACGTTCGCTACGTCCCCCCGGGACAGAACCCGCTTCCGAACCAGCGGAAGTGGCGTCTCGGCGTCTACTCGAAGGACACCGACACTGGAGTGACGATTGCGGAAGTGATGCGGGGAAGCGCTGCGGACCGAGCCGGCTTAGAAGTGAACGATCGGATTATCGCCATCAACGGCTACCAAGTTGGTTATGTCAATGGCCAACTCTACGATTGCAGCACTGAGTTTGAGCGGAATGCCGACTCCGATGGCTGGGTCACGATGTTGGTTCAGAACAACCGTGACCTCAAATTGCTAAACGTCCCCGTTCAACTGGACTCCCGATTTTCCAAGTTGACCGGTTCCGTGGCTCTCGATAATCGTCGGAACCTGCCATCAGATGCTGTGGTGAATGTTGAATTGCAGGAAGTCATTTCTCAGTCTTCCCAACCGGTCACCATCGTCAGTTCGCAGATACGGAACATCAAATCTTATCCCATTCCGTTTTCTCTGGAATACGATCCGGCGGTGATTTCGCAAACTGGCCGATACGTCGTCACCGCGAACGTCGTGTCGAATGGTCGCGAAGTCTATCGGACAGCTCAGTCAACGCCGATCTACAACCAGACGAATCCGCGTCCGATCGCCTTGAATCTTCAACAGGTTCGACCAAGTTACAACAACACCCGCCCCGTTCAGATTGACCAGGAAGCTCAGGCAGCGCAGATTGTCACCTGGTTTCAGCAGTATCTTGGCAGGAATCCGTCCGACAAAGAACTTGCGGCATGGCTGGGCGCGATCTCCCAAGGCTACCCGCTCTCGCAAGTCCAAATGGAACTGCTTGGCAACAGTCAATTCTTTGCCCGGTGTGACCAGAATAAGCACCGTTATGTGGAGCGTGTCCACGAACTCCTCATTGGTCGAAAGCCGACTCAGGACGAAATGAATTATTGGGTTGCCCGTTACGACGCCCAAAATGGCATTCGCCGGGAATTGGCTCGAGAGTTTCAGGATGCCTTGGGAATACACTAGACAAGTGATCAGTACGGATTGATGCATCGAAGAGCACGGGATCGTCAGGCCCACAAGCCTTCGGTCGATGCTCAAACAACAATCACTCCCTTCTGTTCACATTCGATGTGAGACATTTGAACGGAATTGAAGACCAGCGAACCTCCCGTCCGTAGATTCGCTAGTGCCCCAGTCGACCGAAGACAAACCGTTGGCGCCGGTTCAAAGGAATCCGCCCGGTGGAATTTGCAAATCACCGATTTCGATCAGGCCGACAACAGGGAGTTTTGACAACCCGCGGGAATTTCCCCGCGGGTTGTCGCTTTCGATCGATCAAATCTCGCAAAGTACGGTTTGCTCGTCGAAATCAAGCTGTTTCTTTTTTTGGAATTGTTCAGCGACAGGTCGCGGGTTCTTGACACTCCGTCACACCAGACCTATCGTACCATTTCCCCAATTGTTGGGGAGAATTTGTCGGGATGTCCAGTACCTTCCGGGAAACCGGACTGATTGAGAGGCTGCCCATGTAAAGCATTGGCACATAAAGCCGGTGCTCACACCAGTCATAGCAAGGCCCCTTTGTCGGGTTTTGTGGTTTGGCTGGGGGGCTGGCAATTGGTCTGTCACGACGAGTGGGACGAATAATCCCGCTCTTTTTTTTCAACTAGATGGCAGCATTCGAGCATGAACGGCAATGAGGTCCTTCGCATCGTCGACGCCATTCATCGCGACAAGATGATTGACAAGGAGATTGTCTTTAGCGGAATTGAGGCCGCCATTCTTTCTGCTGCGCGAAAGCACTATGGCGAAGAGCGCGAGATCGAAATTCGGATCGATCGGAAATCTGGTGACGTTTCAGCATTCCTGGATGGCTCCGAGCTTCCTCCAGATGAGTTAGGAGACTTGTTGGGGCGAATCGCCGCACAGACTGCCAAGCAGGTCATGATCCAAAAGATTCGCGAAGCGGAACGTGACGCTCTCTACGATGAATTCAGCGAACTTCGGACCCACTTGGTGAATGGCGTTGTAACAAGGGTCGATGGAGGGGTGGCCAGTGTGAACCTTGGAAAACTTGAGGCCATCCTTCCCAAAAGTGAACAGATCCCGGGAGAATCCCATCGGGTTGGCGACCGAGTCCGTGCTGTTGTGTTGGAGGTGAGGAAAGCGGGGAGCCGCGTCAAGGTCGTGCTGTCCCGAATTCACCCGGAACTGGTAAGGCGCCTCTTCGAAGTGGAAATTCCCGAAGTCGCAGAACGGGTTATTGAAGTTCGATCTTTGGCACGCGAGGCGGGTTATCGATCGAAGGTTGCCGTCTCCTGCTATGATAACAATATTGATTCAGTGGGAGCATGCGTCGGTGTTCGCGGTTCGCGAATCAAGACCATCGTAGACGAACTTGACGGAGAACGAATCGACATTGTGCGTTGGAACGATTCTCTCCAGGTTTTGATCCCGAATGCGATGCAGCCAGCCGAGGTGGAAGATGTGATCCTTTGCCCGATGCTGGGGAGGGTGATTGTTCTTGTCCGAGAAGATCAACTATCGTTGGCGATTGGTAAGAAGGGGCAAAACGTTCGATTGGCTTCGAAATTAGTTGGTTGGGACATTGAGGTGATGACCCAGGAAGAGCTGGATGACCAATTGGAGAGGTCTGTCGCGGCATTCTGTCAAATTTCCAATGTGACGGAGGATCTGGCTGAATCACTTGTCTCTCAAGGCTTCTTTAGCTTTGAAGATTTGTCGGTCATTGAGCCGGACCATTTACAAGAATTGAGCGGCTACGGACCCGAACAGTGCGACGAGATCGTCGAGGCGGCCGAGCAGGAAGCTGAACGAGAGGAAGAGGAGGCCGAGCGACGCAAGGCCATTGAGCGGGAAGCCAGAAGGGTGGAAAGAGAGGCCGCTGAACTGGATGCGATGACGGGGGATTCTCTCCGATTGGGAGGAAATGCCTCTCAGGTGAGGGCATCGGCGGGGGCAACGCCCGAGGCCGTTTCCCCAGCGCCCGCTGTCAAGGAAAGTGTCGAGAATTCCGATTCGCCGCCGGAGGTCGCATCTGAGGGACCAGACGCGGTTGCGAAGGAAGGCAATGCGGAATCAGCCCCGGAACGGAATCCGGAAGAAAAAGAGGAAACCCCAACTGGAGAAGACGTGGCATAGGAGAATGGAATTTTTGGTTGGCGGAACGCCCAATCGCGATCGAACCATCAGGCCTTTGAATACAATTGGCTCGCGTCGCTTGGGCTCTCATGATATTGCAGTCTTTCTGGTCGCTTCTCGTATCCCATTCGAAGCGACCACCTCGGGAGCCGAACCCAAGCCGCTGAGGCGCGTCTTCAGAGATCGGTTCCAACATCCTGGCTGGCAGTGGGAAAATCTGCTCCGCCGGATCAGACCAAACTCAACGGCAGGTTAGAAACAACGGCTTCTGAAATGCCGGGAAAAATCGCGAAATCAGCACGCGCAAAAAATAAGGGGTGACGATTGAAGATTCGGATCTTCGCTCTGGCGAAGGAACTGGGACTTGACAGCAAAGACTTGATCCAGCACTGCAATGATGCCGGCTTGGATGTCAAGAGTTCGCCGCTGGCAAGCATCACGCCCGAGGAACGTGAAGTTCTGATGAAGCATCTGCAGAGTCTGGGAGCCGGCGGCGGGAACGTCGATCCCCCCCAGTCGAAGGCTCCATCTGCGGACGAACTTCGCCGGGAACGAGCCCAGGAACGACAGATTCGTGATCTGGGACCATTGTCCAGCTCGATGCGTGCGCGTCGTCCCCCTCGGAAGGAATCCGCCGTCATGTCGGATGAGGAAACCACCACGGTGGTTCCCGAGGCGGCGCAGCCTCCGTCCGCTGAAGTGCCAGAAGCCGCTGAGGAGCATCGCGCAGCGGAAACGGGTGTTCCGAGTCAACCCGCTTTGGCGCCCCCGATCGAGTCCCCGGATGTCAGCAGTCCTGGATCGCTCAATTTGGAGGCGGCGATCGCCAGTGCGAAGGCCAAGAAGGATCAAAAGCCACCTCAATCAGCACCGCCTCAGCCAGAGCCAGTTCCAACTGCGCCCCCTCAATCAACAACACCTGAGTCGGATGCCGAAGTCGGCGAGGCCGAGTTAGAACGTGTTGACCTTGAGGAAGCGGAAACCGCTTCCCAAGAGGGTGTTGAACAAGAGCTCGCAGCAAGGTTGGATGCCGAGAGTGGTGACGCCTCGTCCAAGGAATCGGAAGAGTCGAGTGATTCCGGAGTGGTCTCAACGCCTGAGATGGTCAGCCGACCAACGCCAATGAACCGGGGCGATTATATCAGCCCCACGGGAAAATCTGTCGAAACGTCACCTGGGCATGTTCGGGAGATGAAGCCTCATGGCTCCGTCCGCCCGTCAGAGGATCGGGCGTCGCCACCGCAGCGAAAAGAAAAAAAGCGAGGTCCCTCTTTGCCGGCATTGGCCACTCCCAGCTTCAAGCCGCCTGTGGCTCGGAAGGCTGATGAGGGACCAGTTCAAAAACCAGACCTGGCTCTGACGGGAGATGTTCTCAAAAAGAACAAGCTCGCGGATATTCTTCGTAAGAACCGTGACGAGCACCGCAAGGGAGGTGACGAAGAGGAGGGGAGTTCCGCTGGTCGTCGTCCATCACGTTCGATGGGGCTGGAAGAGGCCCGGGAAGCTCGCCGAAAGCGCCGTCAGAAATCTCGGGTGCCAGAGGATGATGAAAGCGTCATTGTTAAGTCACCGAAGCGAGCCCGACGGGGTTCGGGCAACGTCGAACGAAAGACTTCGGCGACCGTGGCCGTGCCGATTACCGTGCGAAGTTTGTCCGAGGCGATGGGGCGTCCAGCTCGAGATTTGATCACCGCCCTGTTCAAGCAGGGGCAGATGATCACCATCAACGATACCCTTGAAGAAGACGTCGCGTTGGAACTGGCGTTGGAACTGGGGGTCGACCTGACGATCGAACATGAAGCCGACGTTGAAGATCAACTGTTTGACCGCTTCGAAGCGGACTATTCAGAAGAATTTGAAGCGGTTCATCGGCCACCGGTCATCACCGTGTTAGGACACGTTGACCACGGCAAAACCACGCTTGTCGACCGGATTCGTTCCTCGAACGTTGTCGCCGGGGAGGCTGGGGGAATCACGCAGCACATCGCGGCTTACCAAGTCGAACACAATGGGAAAAAGCTGACGTTCGTTGATACCCCTGGTCACGCGGCGTTCGGAGAGATGCGAGCCCGGGGGGCGAATGTCACCGATATCGTCGTGTTGGTTGTTGCCGGGGACGATGGCGTGATGCCGCAAACCTTGGAATGTATCAGTCACGCGAAGGCGGCAGGGGCGCCAATCATCGTCGCGATGAACAAGTGCGACTTGCCGACCATCAATGAGCAGAAGGTTCTTACCGAACTCTCGCAACACGGGATCCTTCCGTCTGAGTGGGGAGGCGACGTGGAAGTGGTCCGCGTCTCCGCGCTCACCGGGACGGGCGTGGACGATCTTCTCGAAACCATTCTTCTCACCGCGGAGCTGCACGAACTGACGGCTCCCGAGAACTGCCCGGCAGACGGGGTCTGCCTGGAAGCGTTTATGGATGAGGGCCGCGGACCGATCGCCTGGGCTATCGTCCGGAGGGGAACTGTTCGCAAAGGTGACGTTGTCCTGTGTGGTTCTGCCTATGGACGGGTGAGGGCCATGTACACCGATCAGGGGGAAGAAATCACCGAGGCCGGGCCGTCCATGCCGATCAAAATTGCCGGACTCGCCAGTGTTCCTGGGGCCGGAGACCAGTTCTTCGTCATGGACGATATCGAAGAGGCCCGGGTCGTCGCTGAGGAACGGCACACACGCGGACGGACCCACTTGCTGGCGGGACGCGGTGGTCCCATGTCCCTGGAAACGTTTTTCGCGACACGAGACGGCAAACTCAAAGATTTGCCATTAATTGTTAAAGCCGACACACCGGGGTCGCTCGAGGCCATTCGTGGAGAGCTCGACAAATTCGAACACGAAGAAGTTCGAATTAAGATTATTCACGAAGGCGTAGGCGGCGTAAACGAGAGCGATGTGTATCTCGCAGCGTCCTCAGGAGCGATTATTATCGCCTTCCATGTGATTCCGGAAGACCGGGCCGAGCGACTGGCTTCCCAAGAAGGAGTCGAAATCCGGCGTTACACGATCATTTACAATGTGATCGACGAGATTCGGATGGCTCTGGAAGGCCTGCTGGAACCGGAGCAGGTGGAGGTTCCAACGGGACGAGCTTTGGTACTGCGGACATTCCAGATCAGCCGCGTCGGGACGGTCGCCGGATGTCGCGTGCTCAATGGGGCAATCGATCGAAACAACCGCGTGCATGTGATCCGAGATCAGACCATTCTTAATGACTATCCGATCGCTTCATTGAAGCGAGAGAAAGACGATGCCAAAGAAGTGCGCGAAGGGTACGAGTGTGGGATTCGGCTTGATGGCTTTAACGATGTGAAGGAAGGGGATCTCCTGGAGGCCTATCGGATCGAACATCGGAAACGGACTCTTGATGAATAGCCGAAAAGGACTGGCGCTAAAGTGGTTTGACTGACCAGCGGCGCTTGGTCACTGTCCATTGAACCCCCGATCATTGGACGACAGAAGGTAGGTCCGA
Source organism: Planctomycetaceae bacterium (assembly GCA_020426125.1). Lineage (GTDB taxonomy): Bacteria > Planctomycetota > Planctomycetia > Planctomycetales > Planctomycetaceae > HKST-UBA70. Next base: position 640 of record JAGQQQ010000779.1, on the reverse strand, counting down.
TTCTCGAATTGCCCCTCAAAGCCACGCACTCACATCCCCTGACAGGAGTACACGATCATGGCATCCCGGCGTACGGCAAAAATCGCGGAAGCAGTGCGACATGTCGTGAGCAATGCCATCTTGTTCGGCCTGCGTGATCCACGCGTGAAGAACGTGACGGTCCTCAACGTCGAAGTCGCGGGCGATCTTCGCACCGCGAAAGTCTACATCAGCATTCTGGGAGACGAGAAGTCGCAACGGCTGAGCTTACAGGGTTTGAATTCCGCCAGAGGGTGGATTCAGTCCAAAATTGCCTCCGAGTTGGATCTCCGGCTGACGCCAGTCTTGACGTTTGTCCTCGATCCAGGGGTGAAAAAGAGTATCGAAGTGGCCCGGCTGTTGCGTGAACTCAATCCCCCCGAAGATGATATGGTCGAAGAATCTGAGGAAATCATGGAAGATGGGGGAGTGGAGGGGGAGTAGCGGAGAAATTGCGGATTCCGAGAATGCTCGAACCGAATTGATTTCCTCCCGAAGGGACTCATTCGCTATTCCGGAAATCGGACCTGACAAATCAACAGCGAATTGGCGATGATCCCGTGCTTTTGGCCCACCGTCCGGAAGACGGCGGATTTCTTGTGAGATTTTCCAAAGACATGGC
>JAGQQQ010000778.1 GCA_020426125.1 Planctomycetaceae bacterium | reverse complement strand
AAGGAAGACGGCGTCACGCGGATCGGCAACAACAATCTGTTGATGTCGAACTCTCATGTCGCCCACAACTGCCGCATTTACAACAGTGTCCTGCTGGTCAATGGAGTCTTGCTCGGCGGACACGTGCATGTGCATGACAAAGCCATCATCTCTGGGAACTCCGTGGTCCATCACTTTGCCACGGTCGGCACGCTCGCGTTCGTGAGCGGTGGATGCCGAGTTCCAACGGACATTCCTCCCTACATGCTCTCTGCCGGGAGTGACAATCCTGAGATTAAAACGGTCAACGTGATTGGCATGAAACGGGCCGGCATCCCCAATTCCACGATTCTGCTGGTTCGCGAAGCTCAGAAGCTCGTGTTTCGCGATCATCTGCCATTGGCGGCGCTTAAGGCGCACTTCGAGGAAAAACTCGACGGGGTGATTCCGCTGGAATTGGCGCACGTCTTTCGATCATTGGAAGAGCAGCGACAAGGCAAGATGGGCCGCGCCCGGGAAGCGGCTCGGGATACGCCGTATACCGAGTCGAAAAAGGTCGCGTGATCGCAAAACCTCCCAGAGACATTCATCGCCTGGACAAACCGGAAATCAAAATGGCACCGTCTGAGAAGCTGAAACTGGCCGTCGTTGGCGTGGGAGCCCTGGGGCGGCATCATGCCCGAATCCTCGCCGAGATGCCGGACGTCGAACTCACGGCGGTCGCTGAGTCGAACCGAACGCAAGGAGAAGCGGTCGCCGCGAGTTGCCATTGTGAATGGACGCACGACTACCGAACCCTGCTCGGACAGATTGACGCGGTGTCCATCGTGGTGCCGACCTGCTTGCATCGGACCATTGCCGAAGACTTTCTCTGCCGGGGGATCCCTGTCCTCGTCGAGAAACCCCTTTCCAACAATGTTGTGGATGGAGAAACTCTCGTTCGCTTGGCGAAGGAGCATAAGGTTCCTCTTCAGGTCGGCCATATCGAACGATTCAACCCCGCGTTCGAGGCGGTGCGAGAGCGGGTCTCCGCTCCCAAGTACATCCAGAATGAGCGGATCAGTCCGTATGCGTTTCGTTCGATGGACATCGGAGTCGTGCATGATTTGATGATTCACGATATCGAACTCGTGCTCACGTTGACGGGCGAAATGCCGACGCGAGTGGAGGCGTTCGGAGTTTCGGTCGTGGGTGGACACGAAGATGTCGTGCAAGCTCGACTGTCCTTTCCGGGTGGTTGCATTGCTGACCTGACCGCGAATCGTGTCGCTCCCACGGCTCGCCGTTCAATTCAATGCTGGTCGGAATCCGGGCAAGTCTTCGCGGATCTTCATCAGAGAACAGTCACCTCTTACGGCATTGGGCCGCGTCTGTCACGAGGCGAGTTGCCGTATGATCTGGTGATGGAGAAGATGGCAGCGGTCGACGATCTGAAGCCGGAAATCTTTGGTCGTTTCATCAAAACGGAAAACTTCCTGGCCGCCGCTGACGATGCGCTCACTGCCGAACTGCGGGCCTTTGTCGATTGTGTTCGTTCCGGTCAGCGCCCGGTCGTTTCCGGTGAACAGGGTCTGGCCGCGCTGCGCGTGGCGGAGCAAGTCCTGCAATCCGTCGCCGTTCACCAATGGGACGGCACCATAGACGGCCGCGTCGGTTCGCAGGCGTTGATTGAATCGTCAAAGTCGGAACACCGCCGCTGCGCGTGATTGGCTTTTCAGTGTGACACCGGCACAGGCGAGCCAATTCCGCGCGCTGTGCGTCAATGTGGCGCGCCTTTCCTCTCGGCTTTGTGGCGGAGGTGTGCACGTCATGGGCTTTTTAGCACGGCGCGACACCGTTATCCGCTCGCTCGGGATTCGGCATCAGAATTGTTCTTGAGGGGGGAGTGTGTTTCCCTGCGCGATTTTGAGTCCCTGTCGAGCATTCCGGAGAAATTGATGATTCACGAAGTGACTGGCGATCTCCTTCTCACCAAGGCCGAAGCAATTGCTCACGGCATTGCTCCCAATGACCACTTTGATTCCGGACTGGCGTTGGCTCTGCGGGAACGGTATCCCTCGATGGCGAAGGACTTTCGGCATTATGCCCATCAGGTACATCCGAAGCCGGGCGAGCTCTGGGAATGGGCGGGCGTCGGAGGAATTCGGATCTTCAATCTTCTCACTCAAGAGGGGGACCATGGCCATGGGAGTAAGCCGGGTCGTGCGACCATCGCGAACGTCAACCACTGCCTCAAACGACTTCGCCATCAGTTGGAGAGGTCGTCGGTTCAATCGTTAGCCATCCCCAAACTTGCCACTGGACATGGCGGTCTGGATTGGAATGAAGTTAAGCTGGCAATTGACCAATACCTCGGAGACTTGCAAATCCCTGTATTTGTCTACGGAACGTACCAACAAGGGAGGCAGGCAAAAGAACCGGGCGTGGCCTAACCGGGACAAGAGCATGTTCCGGACAGGGGTGTGGCAGCGGAAGACCAACTCGGACAGGATGAACGAGTTAGGACAACGACAGCGACTTTCCGTGTAGGAAGTTGGTCTTCATCGGGAACGTTCTCTTCCCATTGCGATCTGATTGCTCTGGTCGCCGCATGTCCGGACGAAATGACCGATTTGAATTTTGGGACAGTCAATGGGAAGAATTCTGAAATTCGAAGAGCCAAGGACCAAACAAATTCGAAATCACAAACTCAAAAGGAGGAAACAACTCGCTGTGATGCACTGGGAATTCTTCCGTCTGAGCGCAAATTGTTTCCTCATTTGGAAACTCGGAATTTGGGATTCGCTTGAGGTTGGGAACTTTGGGTTTTCGAATGGCAGGTTACTAATCATAGCTTTGAAGCGAGATTCCGTAGGTGTGCAGAAAATCGTTGTCGCGTATCAAGGAGGACCCACCATGCCAGTTGATCTCTTTTAACGTCGGCATGGTTGTGAGAAGTTGCAAACGGTCCTGGGTCAGCGTCCGTCCATTTTGAATGAAGACCGACCCGACGTTTCGGAGCCAGGGAAACAGGTGGGCCGACTCCTCGCCGAATGCAAGTTCATCCACGTCCAGTGACTCCAATTCGGGAAAACATGCAAGAATCCCTATCAGGTCCCGATCCAGTTTGAGTCCGTTGAACTGAATCGACCGGAGTTGGGACAATCGCGTGAGCGGGCGGAGTTGGCCGGAATCTTCGATCTCAATTGGCAGGCGAACTGCCTCCAGTGCCGAGAACTTGCTCAAAGCGACGAGGATTTGATGGATGCCTGCCCCCTGAATCGGCATCCCCGTCTTCAGGAGCGATAGCCGACGCATTTGGGGACAGAATGTTGAGAGCGTCTGAATGAGTTGCTCCGTCGAGTATTGATCATCGGCGACGGAAATCGTCATGGACTCCAAGAGCGGCAGTTCCCGAAAGGTGGAAATTGTCATCCCCTCAATAGCCCCCGAACCGCAATGGAATTCCCGGAGCGGCGAACTCTTCCGACTCAGCAGGAAAACGCTCACCGCCGCCGAGGGAGATTGAAAGCCGTCGACCGACAGGACTTCCCAATTCTTGTTTCGGGCCGCTGACATCCAGAATTCGACGGCATCCTGGTTCTTGACGACTCCCGGGAGGCCAACCGTCAATTCCTTCAACTCCGGCTTCGTGACGAGCTTGAGAATCATCTCCAAGGAGACTCGACCGCGTGGGTTTGCGAGCTTCAGAGCATTGATCGTGGGATGGCTGACAATGATCTCCGCCTGTTCGTCCCAAAGGGTACTGGAGGCGACCGTCAGCGATTGTAGCTGCTCAAACTTGGGGAGCAGCGACCAGGCGTCATCGTCCACTTCACAGCAGTCAAAGCGGAGTCGTCGCACGTTTGGGATTGAGGGCAATTGCCCCAGTTCCAAGTTGTCGACGTGAATGTCACTCCCCTGAATGCCGTAGAACGTGATTCCAACTGGCAGGCCCAGTGACTTCGCAGCATCGACCACTTCGGTGAAGTTTTCCTCTGTCCGCTCTCTCCGTGACCAGCGCTCGTCAAATCGAAGTTCGATTAAGGGCTCTCCGCGAAACTCCTCGACGGTCACATCAATCCCCAACCGCTCCAGGTTTTGTCGAGCAAGATTCGCTTCCGCCTGAAGTGGGGGGGGGCTTGCCCCTGTCGATCCTTGCTGTTGGTGACGTTCCCGCATCGCGAGGATCGTGCTGAGTTCGACCATCGCCTGGCTCGGATCAGGGGCAACTTCCCGAACAATTCCTGTCGACGGTGATGAAGGTGGTTGCCGAAGTGGGCGCGGTTCCGGCCAATGTCCCCTGGGGAAGGAGCGAACGGTCGACCCCGCTTCCGGCCAGCGTCGGGGAGACGTGGTCGAGCCCGCTTCCGGCACCCAGTTCCCAATGACAGATCCCGCCTCCGGGAAGCCGATCATTCGATGAGAACTTCCCGCCTCAGGAGGGATGTCGCGTCGCGCCCCGTCTGCCCCGACAGCAACAGCGACTTGACTGGACTCTCCGTCGGGCGAGATGACGGCTGGGTCCGCCACCGGTCGTCGGCAGCCCCAGAGTGAGATCCCCAGAAGCGCGATGTAAACGGGGGACTTGAAATTCGAAAGTGCATTCATGGATCGCCTGACAAGTTCGGGGCGAAGCGGATGGAGATGACTTAGGGGTGAACGATCAATAAGTGTCTCAATTTCGTAATGAGTGGGCAGTGGGTCGCTGATAGGGGGTAGGAACAGCAGATGAGAGCGAATGATTCCTGCAACGGCACAAATCCTAACCCCTAACAACTACCCACTATTGGCTTCGCGGAGACCGTCCTCTGTGGAGGATTCTGACATCTCCGAGAACGCGACAGGAATTTCCAGGTCACTCCTAAAGCCAATGAGGCGCGTCTTGAAGGTTCGACGCGGCTCAGGCTATTTTTCCGCACCGAGGAATTCCCGGATCACTTGGTTCACGGCTTCCGGCTGTTCCAACGGAGCCATGTGCCCGGCACCGGGGATGACGGCCAATCGCGAATTGGGGATGCGGTTGGCCATAGACTGCATCTCCGTCACAGGGGTGATAATGTCGTCTTCACCGCAGATGAGCAGCGTGGGAACCGAAATCTGGGCGAGATGGTCCGTGAAATCTTCGCGAGTCGCCATCCCTCGAAGGGCACTGGCAATGCCGATGGGGGATGTCGCACGCATCACAGCCTGCGTCTGCTCGACGACCTCGGGATTCTCGCGAAGCGTCTTCTTCGAGAACAGTTTTTCCGGCATGGCATCCGCTAGAAAGCCGGGGCCTTCCCGCATCACTCGCTGAGCGTTTTCTTCCCGTGTGTGCTTGGCGTCATCGGAGTCGGCGGCGGCTTTGGTGTCACAAAGAATGAGCGTCTTGACCTTGTCGGGATGCCGTTTCCAGAACTCCAGAGCGATGTAGCCACCCATCGAGAGTCCACAAAACGTGACGGGTTCTTGGACGTTGAGTCCTTGCTCCAGAATTAGCGCAATTTCATCGGCGAAGTGCCACATGTGCGAAACCACATCGACGGACTCACTCTCGCCGAATCCGCGAAGGTCGGGCGCAATGACGTGGTGAGTCTTGCCGAACTCTTCGATCTGAGCGTCCCACATCGAGTGATCGAGGGGAAATCCGTGGGCAAACACCATCGGGGGACCAGACCCCAGTTCCACGACGTTGCGTTCGTTGAGATGGAAATCGGCCATGCAAACGGTCCCCAGTTGAGTCAATCAATCGACAGGCAACGGGCTGCCAGCACTTGAGGAGCCTCGCTGCCAATTTCATTCATTTTGTCATGGGAATGAAGTTCCGCAAGAAGGTATGGCTCTGCCGGAGCGAGGCAATTCGGGCTTCTAACGAGCCTTCATACGCCCGATCTTCGACTTCGACGCAGACGGGGCCGTCGTAGCCAGTCTCGGTCAGAATCGAAAAAAACTGTCCCCAGTTGACGTCCCCCAGGCCGGGCAGTTTCGGAGAATGGTACTCCAGCGGATGGCCCAGAACGCCGACTTGATCCAGCTTGTGCTGGTCCACGCGAACGTCCTTCGCGTGGACATGGACCAACCGGGCGGCGAACTCCCGCATCGGAGCGAGGTAGTCCATCTGCATCCAGGCCGGGTGGGAAGGATCGTAGTTCAGGCCGATGTGGTCACTCCCGAGATCGGCGAACATCCGTCGCCAGATTTGGGGACTGATCGCGAGGTTTTTCCCTCCGGGCCACTCGTCCTTGCTGAAGAGCATCGGACAATTCTCAATTCCAATGCGGACATTCCGTTCCTCCGCGAGAGCGACCAGCGGCTTCCAGATTTCCAGAAATCGCGGCCAGTTGTCATCCACCGACTTCGTCCAGTCACGTCCAATAAAGGTCGTCACCTTGCCGATCCCCAATACTGCCGACGCCTCGATCACAGCACGAATCTGAGCAACGGCCTTTTGCGACTCCTCTTCATCCGGGGCAAGTGGGTTGGGGTAGTACCCAAGTGAAGAGACGAAGACTCCGTATTTTTCTTCGAGGTTCTTGATCTCTTGGGCCTTTGCATTATCAAAACCGGCGACATCAATATGCGTCACCCCGGCATACCGCCGCTCTGCTTTCCCCACCGGCCAGCACATCACTTCGACACATTCGTACCCAATCTCACTGGCAATCGAGAACACTTCCTCCAGGGAAAGTTCGGGAAGAATGGCACTCACAAATCCAAGCTGCATGGCATCCTCACTGTTTTAACGTCGCATCACGACAGGCAGAGTATCGGAGAGTCCACTCATCGTACCGTGTCGGACAGCGGAGTTGCAGAGAACCACGCCTGGTTCTCAGGGCCATCGCCAAAGAGGTTTTGATGAGGATGTATAGAATAACGTGAGTTTCAGGAGATCCTCGTTTCCTTCAAGGAGGTTGACTCATGGCTTCTGCCTTCGAGGAGGGCTTGCTGGCCTGTTTGGCGCAAGTCCGTGGCCCACGTGGGCGGAGGGGACGACGGCATCCCTGTTCGGCTTTATTGACGTCGGTCGTTTGTGGTTGATTGTGCGGCAACCGTTGTGACAAACAACGGGTCGAGTGGCGACACGAGTTGAGCATTGATGTTTGGCACGGGATGTTCTAACAACGAGACTTGTGTCAGCAGATCGTCGACTCCGAAGGCGGATCCTTTGTCATAGTGAAAGAGAACCAACGGCAATTATTACGCGACATCCCGCTCGAAACGGCCGCCATGGAAGCAGCCGATTCTCCCTTCATCCAACGGCAACACCCTGTGGAACGCCAAACGGCCTTCCCCTTGATAATGGACACGGCCGCGTCGAACGCGGCACACTGAGAAACGATCCGGAAAGTCCGATGACACACTGTATCGAGTACGAACCCGTTGCCATGACCACTCGATATTGTAAAGACACCAACATTTCCGGATAG
>JAGQQQ010000777.1 GCA_020426125.1 Planctomycetaceae bacterium | reverse complement strand
TCGTGAATGAGTGGGCAGTGGGTCGCTGATAGTGGGTAGGAACAGCAGATGAGAGCGAATGATTCCTGCAACGGCACAAATCCTAACCCCTAACAACGCCCCACTATTGGCTTCACGGAGACCGTCCTCTGTGCAGGATTCTGACATCTCCGAGAACGCGACAGGAATTTCCAGGTCACTCCTAAGCGGCTGACTCATCTGGGCAATCGTCGGCGGAAATTTCTTCAGCATCGGCTGTCATCTCAGAGGGGTCATCTTGGTCCGGAGACTTCTGGTCCCTTGTCGCCGGGCGGCGGAGTGAGTCGGCCATCGGAAGATCGTCAAGCGATCGCAGACCGAAGTGTTCCAGGAATTGTCTGGTTGTTCCATAAAGAAACGGCCGTCCGAGCGAATCGTCCTCCCCGACGACCTTGACGAGCTGGCGGTCCATCAGCTGTTTGATCATTTCCGTCGACTGCACTCCCCGAATGATCTCCACATCCGCGCGGGTACACGGCTGACGGAACGCGATGATCGAAAGCGTTTCCATCATCGAGGACGAAAGTTTCATATGCGTCTTGCGATGATGGAGCCGATCCAGCCAGGAGACAAGTTCCGGGCGCGTGAGCAATTGGTAGCCGGCGGCGACACGCTCGATGCGAAAGGCGGACTTTGACGCATCATAAGCGATGTTGAGCTGTTCGATAATTGCATGGGCTTCGCGTGAGTCGGCGAGGGTGGCAACTTGCGCAAGCCGTCGTGGAGAAAGTGCTCCGCCCGCGACGAATAGCGCGGCCTCCACGCGTGCCATTTTGGGTGCGCGGTTCCAATCGCCCGATTCCAGCACGTTTGAGGCCAGAGCACTTGTCCCCTTGCCTCGCTGCCAGCTTCGCCGAATTTCCGAACCAGATGGTGGCCTCAATTCATAAGGTTGCAAAGTCGGGGTCGACCGTCTGAAACCCTGTGAGATTCCGTCAAACATCATGTCAGACCATCCGATGACGAGCAGCCGAACGGGAAGCCGAGGCACGTCGGAACGCGTCCCAAGCGTCACCGGTGCCGGTACGAGACTGGTTGGATCTCAGAGGTGGGCTGGAAGGAGAGATGCCCGGTGTCCTTCGGGAAATTTTGAGCAGCGTAGCGTTGGCGAAGCCACTGATCGACCTGATCGAGAGTCTGGTTGACCGCTTGTAGGGGGTCTGCGGCTTCCGTCTCAAATCGATGTGTGACGTTCTGGGAATCCGCGGGGGAGAAGAGACAAACGAAGAGAAAACTCTCTCGATTCGATCCCTGTTCCAGGTGATACTTGTCGATTCCCATCTCCGCAAGTTTCAGCGATGCCTGCCGCCAGGAGAGTTGGCCTCCTCCGAGGGTGGCGTTCGCAGTGGCTTGAGCCGATTCGATGGAAGCCGCATTGGGAGCAGATTGAGTGAATCCGGTGGGGACTGGTGTCGCAGGAACCGCCGCCTGCGACGTCTGAGATTCCGGGGATGGCCACCTGGTTGCCGTACTCTCCACTCCCGAAGGGCTCTGTGCTGGCTGGGCGACGACGTTGTCGTTGTGACCGTATGCGGAAAGGGGATGAGAATCAGACGGGGTACCGGGGCTTGGGTTCCCGCGGTTCGACGGGGAACTGGCCACCATGGATGCGAATGGGTTCCCAGACGACGGATTCGCACCGGTTTGGCGATTCTTCGACGATTCCGTATCGCGCGAAAACGAGGGAGCATCATCCCAGTCCCCAGTCGAATAGCCGAACCCATCGTTCTCGAACGACGCCTCCCAGGGAGCCAAGGCGACGGACTCGTCGGTCCCTTCGCTCTTGAGAAGCGCCTCGCCCAATTCCTGGAGTTTGGGCATTCCCACGAGGGCGACCAGTCCCACGACTGACGCAGGGATGGATACCACCAGGGTGAGCAGAATCGTGCCGATCTTTGCAGCCATCGAACGGGACCTCCATGCCATGTCTTTGCCGGCGCCTGTGGCGGGTTCAACAAATCGGAAACCCCGGTCGGCTTCCTGGCCAGACGGGACATCACAAGAACCTTTCACAGTTCCCCCGCATCGGGAATTCTGTTTCCCTTTCCTGCGAGAAAACGGCAGTCGAAACGAAAGGATACTCCAGGTTCAAAAAACGACTCAATTGCAATTCGGCGAATTCTGCCGATGCCTGAGTGATTTGAGAGAAACCATTTCAATCCGTGTGAACACGTGGCCAGACCAGTGTCGCGCTTCGCCATGGATTTCTGTCAGTGATCACCATACGCTGCACTGCCACGTCACGACGAAGCGGGGGGGAAACTTTGAAGTCACGTCTGTTCTGGGTGAGTCTTGCCTTACTCTTTTTTCTCGTTGTGTTGGGAATGCCCACACCCGACGGGATGAGTGTGCCGGCGCAGCGGCTGGCGGCTGTGACCCTGCTCATGGCTTGTTGTTGGGTCGCTCAGCCGATCCCCATCGCCGCGACCAGTCTTATTCCGCTCGTGGCGTATCCCATGCTGGGCATTTTGAATTCCGAAGAGGTCAGTTATCCCTATGCGGATCGCAATGTCTTTCTCTTTCTCGGCGGTTTTCTAATTGCCTTGGCCATCGAACGTTGGAATCTCCATCGACGGAT
>JAGQQQ010000776.1 GCA_020426125.1 Planctomycetaceae bacterium | reverse complement strand
CTCCCCTATGAAGAGGGACTAATGCGGTCGCGGAGAGGATCCCGTCGAGATTGCAAATTCCGGAATGGAAACCGGACATCAAAAAACTTCCCGGCATGCACGTCTGTTTCGGGACACCCCATCCTCCGTTCCCTCATTGGCGATTGAGAGTTTCTGGAAATGGCGTTCGGGAATGGGCAACCGACTCGAATCCCGAACTCTGATTCCCTGTTGGACCGAATGCGATCTGATTCTTTGCCGGGTGCGAGGTCGCGTTAGCATTGACACGGTGATGTCGAGCAAACGAGGATTCGCGATTAACGTCAGGAAGACCAACAAGCGATGATCACCAACGCTCTATCCGAAAGTGGAAGATCCCTGTTGAGCGTCATCGATCCATTCCAAGGGGAGGTTATGGCGGCATTCGGTGCATCAAAACCATGGGGGAATCCCTTTTTACGGCCAGATTCCCTCCCCGGTTTTTCCCATCTTTTCCTCTCACGAGTCGTGTATCTCTTCTTGGCAGTGCTGAGTCTAGCAGGACGACTGACACTGGGGCAGGAAATGGCCGTTCCCCCAGAATCCCCCATGTCGATCTCGACACGAGACCATCATTGGGACGATGGGACGGCGATTGATGTGATCGTCGGGCTTCCAGATCTTCAGGAAGGAGATCAGGTCGTCATCGAACGTTCCCGGAACTATGGCGGATACTACGAGGAAGTCGCCCGTGTCCGTCCCACGGCGGATGACCGGGATGGTCGTGAGGTCGTGGTGACCGTGGAGAAAAATGAACGAGAAGTGGACTACTGGTTTCGCGCGGCGATTGTGAATTCCCAAGGGGAAATCTCTGACTCGATTTCCACTCCCATTGACTCTCCGCAAACCGCGCGGCGCCAACTGTTCGACGGACAACGTGGTTGGATGCTGGCGATTACACTTCTCCTGTGTGGCTCTATCGTGGTGTTCATTTTCTTGGCGAGAACGGGGATCCCGCTCAAGGTGCGAAAAATCGCCGGACTGGATGCGGTTGAGGAGGCGGTGGGAAGAGCGACCGAGATGGGGCGATCATGTCTATTCATTCCGGGAATTCAGGACATGAATGAAATGCAGACCATCGCGGGGCTGACCATTCTCTCACGAGTGGCTCAACAGGCGGCCGAATACGACTGTCTGATCGAGACGCCGACGGCCCGGTCACTTGTCATGACAGCCGCCCGAGAGACCGTGGAAAGCGCCTATCTGCTGGCGGGGCGTCCTGACGCCTATAACGAGGATACCGTTTACTATGTGACTGACGAGCAGTTCGCGTATGTTTCTTATTTGACAGGCAAGATGGTGCGAGAGAAACCTGCGGCGTGCTTTTATCTTGGGTCCTTCTATGCGGAGTCGCTGATTCTCGCGGAGACGGGAAACGCCATTGGTGCAATCCAAGTCGCGGGGACCGCTCAGCCGGCCCAGCTCCCCTTTTTCGTCGCGGCGTGTGATTACACTCTGATCGGGGAAGAGTTTTTTGCGGCGAGTGCCTACCTGTCCGGAAACCCCGATCAACTCGGGAGTTTGAAAGGTCAGGATGTCGGAAAAATTATCGTTGGGGGACTCATCTTAGTGGGGGTAATTCTTTACACCGCCGCCAATCTGAGTGGGAGTGACATGCTCGCCCATGCGGCGCACTATGTGAAGTTCACCATGTTGCATGCAGGTGGTTGAGTTTCGGCTCATGGAGACCCTCCTCAGCGGACCACGCTTGTATCTGATTGCGGCGGCGCTGCCGTGGGCGGGAGCCCTATTAACGCTATTTCTCGGGCGGTTGTATCCGCTGTCGACGGCTCGGTCTTGGGGGGGGCAGACATTCGTCGTTTCCGGAGGGCTGGTCCTTCTCGGAATCGTTGCGAACGGAGGTTTTCCGTTTGAGGTGGTGACCGTAGGGACGCCGCCCATGGGACCAGTCCATTTGTTCCTGGATCCGTTCGCCGTCACCTGGCTCTTACTCGTTTCCTGGTGTGCCGCAACCTTGATGCTGACTGGTCCAGGACGTGGCGAATCGGTCGCCAACGATCAGTGGCAAACCGCCTCCCGATTGGCTCTCGTGGCGTTGTCTTCCTTCGTCGTCCTGATGACAGATGCCTGGTTGCAATGGGGATTAGCGTCCTTCGTCGGGTGGTTGCTTTGCGCGAATGAATCACGGCACATCCATTTTCGGCGAGGGAGTGTGGTTCGCTCCTTCGTTTGGCTGGCGATGGCCGATCTGCTCTGGCTTATTGGTTTGGCGACCCTGTTCTGGGTTTTGCCGGATAGCCCTCTTCCTGGTCTGAACAACTGGCCGGGACAACTCGAACTGAGCGAGGCGGAACTCGGCACGGGTGTTGCCGGAGCGAGTTTGCTCTGCCTGTCGATCTCCATACGGACTGGTCTGTTCCCCGGAATTGTGTGGACGAATCCCCTGCTATCGACGCAACGTGAAGGCGCCTGGCTGATTCTCATTGGCTTTGGGACGGGAACTGGACTGCTCGCTCGGTGGGCGGGAGTTCTGACACCGTTTTCCGAGGTGAGATCGATCCTGCTCGGGTTGGGTGGCATGTCCGCGCTCCTTCTCTCGGGATCCGCGTGGGCTCATCGGGAACCCATCTCTCGAATCTTGCGGGTCGTCGCAACGCAGCTGGGGATCGTGTGGATGGCGACCGCGGCTGATCCCCAATTCGCACCGGAGCTGGCCATTTCCTCTCTGTGCCTGATAGCTATCGCCGTGATCCTGTTGTCGGAAATGGGAGGTCAGGCATTCCAGCAGCGGCCCCTTGGATTTGTTGTGATCGCTTTGTTTACTGGGGGGCTGCTCGGACAGGAGCGGGCTTTTCACGCGATCCAGAGCCTGCCTGATGGTTCAGGACAAAATCGGTTTGCATTACTCGGAGTCAGTCTCGTCAGCCATGGCGTCGTTTCGTTCCTTCTTTGGGAGATGTGGTGGCAACCGGCGACCGACTCGGAAAATCGGGATCGGGGCTTGGGGTGCTTGCTTCCTTGGGGTGGTTTGACCATGGTGGCTGCCTGTTTGGTCATGCTATCGTTTCTCGATCAACGAGCCACCTCCGGAATCGAGGGACCGATCGTAATCGATTCTCCCGTCCCTGTGCTTTCGCCTCTGATCACGTTGATTGCATTGACCGCTTCCTGGCTCTGGCCCAATCCAACCCTGCATTCTTCTTCCGAACCGTCGATGGATTCGTCAAGCGGATCTCTCGAACGATTGGCACAACACGATTATTACATCGAACTTGCCTGTTCCCGTTTTCTCGGAGGGACATGTTCGGGAATCTCCAAGATCCTACTGGCGTTGGAGGCGGTCCTAGCTCAATGGCTGTCGACAGCCGCCTGGGAGACACGTCTGCGATTCGTGGCGAGCGAAGCAGACGAGATGGATGAGGAATCGATCCCCCAAACGTGGGTGATCCTTACTTGGGTGACGGTGATCGTTCTTGCGTCCGGATTGATTGTTGGAAGGATCCTTTTCGTTTGAATTCCGAAAAGAAGAGAAGACTTCGGTGGTCCGATCCGACGTAGAATCGTTCGGAGAGTGTTGAGAGCAAAGGACGCTTTCCCTCCTCTTCCCGTCGTTCCAGCCGAGGTCGCTCCATGGCTTACGGATCCGTCAGGTTCGGCGCCCAGGTGCCGGGACGAAGTTCCGGGATTTCTCCCGAGTCAGGGAAGGTCTGGCCCACCGCATCATGCAAGGTCTTTGACAGGTCTTGCATCCTCACGACTTGATCCGGCTTTTCCGAAAGATTCGTGAGTTCCCTGGGGTCATTGCGGTGATCATAAAGCTCAACGCCTTTGTTTCCCCCGTCCCATTCGGTGTACCGCCAGTCAGGCGTACGGATCGAGTAACCAAAGATGCGATTGTCTCCCCGGCCTCGGGTGACCTCGGAGATGGCCCATCCCCGTCCGGATTCCGTGGGATCCTGGAGAATGGGGCGCAGGTTTTGCCCCTGCAAGTTCCCGGGGGCTTCCACTCCGCACAGGTCACAGAGTGTCGGATAGAGGTCGATCAATCCGACCGGAGTTTTCGCAACAACTCCCTGTTTGCCTTGGTTGGGGGCGGCAACGATGAGCGGCACGCGAGCACTCTCCTCAAACAGGCTCATCTTCTGCCAGAGACCATGTTCTCCGAGGTGATAGCCGTGATCGCTGGTGAACACCACGATCGTATTGTCCGTCAACTCAAGCTCTTTTAACTTTTCAAGGATGCGGCCAACCTGAGCATCCATGAAACTGATACTTGCGTAGTACGCCTGAATCGCCTCGCGACGAAGCCTGTCATTGAGAAGCTCATGTTCCTTCTTGTGACTTCCCAACCCTGGGGCAGGAATGTCCTTTTGATCGTTCTCAAACTCATTAATCACGGGCATACGTTCCAAGGGGTATCCCTGGAAATAGTTTTTTGGAGCGACATACGGAGTATGCGGGCGGTAAAAGCCGACAGCCAGAAAGAAGGGACGACTGCGATCCCGGGCGCAGCGTTCCAAAACCCACTCGGCATCACTGGCGAGCATGCCATCGGTATGTTCGAGATCCCCTCTCGGGGATGCGTACCAACTGAGTGTTCCCCCAAAATTGTTGGGACGTAGCGTGAAGATATCCGGCTCTTCAATGAGCCGGTCGCAGCCTGCCGGATTCAATTCCAATTCCCAGGATCCGGGATCGTCATGCCCGTTCGTCCCGATCGACTTCGGAACGTTGTAATGATACAGCTTTCCAATTCTCGCCGCGAAGTAGCCCGCCTTACGGAATGCGTGCGGCAGGCTCAACTGCTGGGGAATCGTCTGGCGGAAAATCTGGCTGTTCTGAAGAATTCCCGTGCTGTTGGGGTAGAGCCCAGTCAGCAGGGAATTGCGGCTTGGTCCGCAGAGTGGGTATTGGCAGTAGGCTCGTTCAAATCGAACCCCACGCGCCGCAAGGCGGTCGATGTGGGGGGACGTGACGAGCGGATGGTCGTAGCACCCCAAGGAGTTGTTGAGATCATCGGAGATGATGAACAACACGTTGGGGCGAGACTCTTCGGCCCGGCAAAATGACGCCGCGAGTCCCATCAAGAAAACAACAAGCGAGAATGTCATCGCACGGGAGTGTTTGACTCGTTTCATTCTTGTGGCGAATCCCAGAGATGGAGAGATGTGTCGACGCGAAGAGGGGACGTCGGCTACAAGGGAAAAAGCTCCCGAGCCTCGCGGGGCAAAAGGCTATCTCCACGCGTACCTGATGACCAATGCTTAAGGCTGCTCGGTTTCCCGCCTGACCTGGTTCACACGATCTCACCACGCGGGAGATAGCCTTTCGCCCCGCGAATTAGGGATTCTAGGGAGATGGTGGCTCAACTTCAATTCCAGTCGAAAAGTCGTCTCTCATTCTTTTTTTGCGGACACCACGTTGCCGGAGCGCGGCATTCCCATCGAACACCCCGAGGGGGATCCCGCAGTTGGATTCCGCTTTGGGCGAAATCTGGCGGTCGAGAAATCGATCCAGTGATCGCTCCGGGAATCATCTTGTTTCGGGAGCGAACTCGACCCAGTGCATTTGCACCCCGTCGGAAGTGGCAACGTGCCAGACATTCGTTCCCTGGGAGTCGAATGAATGTGAGGCAGTCCGGCCATTCTGTTGTGAGTCTGACCAATGAAAGGTGACGCGACAAGGTTGCGGGTCAGCGACACGGTAGGCGAGATGCATCTCGCCTCGGAGGTAGCGTTTGCCGCCATTGTTGTGGAACCGCACTTGGACTGGTCCCCGAGTCTTTGGAGGAAGGGAGCAATCGCCGTAACAGAAGCTCTGCGACCAAAAGTCATTGGGCTCGTTCCCCCGACGCACGATCCGCCAGTCACTGACAAGCGGCTTCCAAGTGATTCCTCGATCCAGAGAGCAATCGATCTGATAACGCACGTCCGAGTTGGGAGGATTACTCGAAGCGACATGTGCGGCGGCGTAGACATGGGTGGCCGAGCCTTCACGTGGAGGAGAGAGTTCCAGAGTGACTCGAGGGGAGTTAAAGGATCCCTCGACAACGTGAACTCGGGCTTGAGGAAGTGTGGGCCCTGCGGAAACAACGGCTCGCTCCGATGAGGCATACGTGATTTCCGAGCCATTGTCCTTCAAACGGGGAAATGTTTGAGGATTGGCCTGGCACACCGTCACAATTTCGAGTTCGGCGTTGCGTAGGTTTTTTGCGGAATCACCGCAACGAATCCAATATTGACGTGAGCCCTTCACCTGGTCCGTCAGATCGACCATTCCGTTGATGAAGCGATGCTTTGACCATGTGCGGCCACGGTCCACCGTGACTTCAACAGGGAAGTCGGCGGTCTCATGAGTTCGAACGACCAGTCCATTTCGGCAACCCGGTTTGTAAATCCCCCAATCGGAGTCGTCTGGAGGCGTGGCGGCAATGATGAAGGGAGTTTGAAACTCGAACGTGACCTGTTGGGAGTTCTCGGAGATCACACCTTCGCGATATCGGCCTGTGTGAAAGCTGGGTCGATACGTGTAGACGGCGTTGCCAAATCGGGCTCGTCCGGGAGAAAAACCTGCCCCTTCCGAGGAACCGATGAATCGTTCGGGTTGATTGACCCATGTCCGGCTTCTTTCCGGACCGGGAATTCCCGCGGTGTGGTAGTTCCTCCCCCAGTAGACATAGGTCTGACCATCCTCCAAGCCCGGCTGAAAATAGCGGCGGAGAGTCTCTCCGGCACGGAGGTTGATCATCGGCGGTGGCCCCGCATATCCGGGAAGATGCTCCACGACGCGGAACTCTCGATAGGCCTGGGGATCGTCCGGGTGCAATCCTCCGAGCGGCCACCCATGTTGACGATCTGGCAGAAAGTCCGGGTTGGTCCAACGTGTGAGGTCGTCCCCAATTTCCTGAATGGAAAGAAGGCGTGAACCGGATGAGTCAAAGACGACTGTGGAAACATCATGATCCAATAGAGCCCATTGGCCATCGCCATAGGGGCCTCCTGTGAGGAAAACCTCACAGGCATTGTGACCCGTCACACCGACGGTCCTGCCTCGGCCGTGTCCGAGTAGAGCGTTCAGTTCCGCTGTCCACTGGGCGTGTGTGGTGCCACAGAGGCCGAAGCCATGTGCAAAGAGTCCCGTCCAGTATTCCCGGGTGGTTGTGTCCCCCGATGTGAAGCCTTCTCCCCACAGGTTTTCTTTGCCTTCTTCTCCATGGGCATAATTCAGATTCCGCCACATCCACGCCGCGAGTGCCCGGTCCTGATCAGTTTTCACGGGTCGCCCCAGTTCCCGTTCAAACAGATTGGCTTGTGTCGTTTGCAGCCGTTCGAACGTCGAACAGGAGAGTTCTCCCGGGTACCAGGGATGGTCAGTCTGAATCTGGGGATCCCCGACGCCTGCTAAGGCGACACTTCCGAAGGAGAGGATGACCAACCCCAGAATTTCGCGTCGAAACATCGGATTTCCTGAACGGAGAGAGGTGGTATTGGTAGACGGGACGCCGGACGCCTCCTCGGCATTGAGCCCTTTCAACGGGCTCTCCCTCGTTTGTGTGCGTTTGAGAATCCGCTGATGGAAAAACGCAAACGCCCTGTCAAGGAACAGGGCGTGATAGATGCCAATGGGAGTGATTGTCAATCATTTGGCTCCCCGGCCCAAGAATCCGGCGCCGGAAAATCCCTGAGGATTCTCACTACGACCTATGGATTCACACTACAAATTGGCCTCGCGTCGACGTTTGGCCTCTTCGGCCCGCTTGTCGGCCTGACGGGCTTCAGCGCTTTTCCGAAGGCCCTGCTCACCGGGCTCCCGTCCCCATGACATGGGCATCATCTGCTGGTCCAGCACAGGTCCCCGCACGGAATCCGGGCGCCCTGGCTCTCCCGCCCAGA
>JAGQQQ010000775.1 GCA_020426125.1 Planctomycetaceae bacterium | reverse complement strand
TTCAAACCGTGGAACTTGACGCCCATACCTATCAGAACGTGACATTCCACCGTCTCCAAGGGACAAAGTCCTCGGATGAGGACAAACGGATCTATGGTGGCCCCCCCAGCTTGACGGTGGGCGTCGGGAATAGCACGGTCTGGTTGGGGATCGGGGGCGACGGAGTGCAACCCGCTCTGGAGCGGGCGATCGACCTCGTTAGCGTCCCGACGTCACAACAGGGCACTTCGTCGACAGCTCCGTTTCAGGTGGTCTTTCGAGTGCTCCCTTGGCTCAGCCTGCCCGAACGGGAAGAAGAGGATCCGACCGGACGAATCCTCGCGGAGGAGGCGATGGAGAAGAACCAGGATGCCGTGCGAATCGAAATTCGCCCCAACGAAACCGGGGGCCGGGTCCGTATGCAGTTTGACCAAGGCTTTATTCGCCTGCTCGGTCTTTTCCTGGCTCACGCCTACGACTCCAGCCAGATTTAAGACTCGCCAGAATGCGATCACTCAATTCTTGAGGGATTCTGTCGTTTTGAGATTCGACATGGAGTCGGCGGCTGTTCCCTCCGGCTGATCTATTCATGCCCAGGTGTCATTTTTCGAATGGGAATTTCAGTACGGATTCTGTCCATTGGAAATCACCGGATGCCCCGGAATGCTCTCGCCATGTAGAGGAACACGTCGCTGCAAGCGGTCGATGGCGTCTCCATAGGCCGGGCCAGGCCAAGGGCCTTCCGAGAGATGGACTCCGGTGTACTCTAACAAGGTTCCTTTCTCGTAGTGGACATTCCGAACCGAGGTATTGTACTCCAGCAATGCTTGGTAGTAGTTAATTTGGGAAGCCGCGAGACGACGCTGCGCATCGAGTACGAAATTCAATGGAGCTTTGTCCGCAGAGTAGGCTGCCTGCAAAGCCTTGAGACGGTCACGGGCCGCCTCCCGGCGGTTGTAGACCGTCTGCAGAACGTGATAGGCCCGGTCGACGTCCGCGAACGCGTTGCTCAAGTCATGGACGACACGTTCCTCCTGCTCTCGAAGCAAAGCCTGCTCGCGTGCCAGGAGGAACTCCGCATTTCGAACCCCAGCATGTGCCTGACGGTTTCCGAAGGGAAACGCTAACTCGACGCCTAACTGCGATTCCTGCATGTTGCCTCCCAAGAGGGCGCCGTAGGCGCTGCGATCACTCATGTCGTGACGGTCGCTGAGGATCTGTCGTCCCAGTCCCCGCCAACGGTAGAGCGCCACAACATCCAGTTCCGGCATCAGGAAGTTCCGACTGGCGATCAATTCCAATTCCCGGCGTTTGATCATCCACTTCTGCCGACGAAGCTCAGACCGTTTGACCAGCGCCTCTTCCAGGCAGAGTTGCCAATCGAAAAGAATCTCCGCCCGAGTCGGCTCATCCGCTGGACGGAGCAGTCTGTTCCCGGTCACGGGGAGCCCGATGAGATACCGAAGGCGGCGTTCGCAGACGTGTACGCCCCCTGTGGAGCGGAACGTTCCACCGGCCGACCCATTGAATGTGCGAGTGCCGTCCACGAGTTTCCCTGAGAGGGAGTTTTCAACTTCTTCCTGAAAGCGGTAATACTGCTCGCGCGCTTCGGCTTCCTTGTCTGCTTCGCCACCAACCCGTTTGCGTTCTTTCAGCGCCTGGACCCGTCGCCAAGTTTCGAGCGAGGCATCGCGTGCCGCCACTCGGGCATCGAGATCCCGATAGGCGAAGTAGAGATCCCAGTACGCATTCTCCACGTCGCTCACGGAATCACGAACCGACGATTCGAAATCCGCAATGGAGATGTCTGTGTTGGTGCGGGCGATCAGAATCCCGTTATAGACACCGGGGGTCTCGCTGGTGCCAGCGATCCGACCGAAATCCGTGCCCCCCCCCTGAAGGAGGTTTTGACGAAATTCCGCTTCATAGTTGATGTCCCACGCGGCGGGGAACTTGTTTCCGGGTGCGTTGTTGCGGTCCCATTCCACATTATGGCGGATGGCGAATTCGCTTCCGAAGGGGGTCTTCTTCGCAATTTGAGCCTGGAAGACCGCCGCACGTTGTCGCAGATTTCGCGTCCCCCCTCCGAAGAACTCGTTATTCAAGGCTCGGTCGTTGTGTTCATAATACAAGCTGGACGCGAATGTCGCGTCGAATGCCGCGAGGGCCGCTTGCGGACCGAATCGAGGATCGGTTTCCTGAATCGCGGGGTCCATCGTTGACCGGATGTTGCCCGGAGACCGGACGAGAATTCCCCCGGAATCTCTCAGCACCTGGGTGTTCGTCAACATCAGATGAACGGCCTCCTCCAAACGGAGATCCCAAAACTCTTGACACGGTTCCGACGTCAGGGAGACGGGCTGAACCACGCAAAGATCGGAAGCCGTTGCGACAGAATCGACGTCTGGAAACTCAATGGAAGTGGCCGCCTGGATGTACGGGGTCGAAGCCGGTTCACACGTTTCGTGATGCCGACAGCTTTGAAAGGGAAAGAGTAGGAGCACCAGAGCCACCACCCGGGCGCGGAACCCCCGCGGCCGTGGAACACGGCTTAGGAATTGCGGCGATCTGAAAGCCCTGCGGCTCATTCTGCTCCGCCGATGGAGTGACGCTTCGATCGGCAGAATCTGCGGCATCGCGCAGTCTTCCCCGACCAGACCAAATGGCACCAAATCGGAAATCGGCTGCGACCGTTTCACTCCTGAAGGGAACCAAGCCAGCTTGAAAAGACAAGACGGAAGGGGAGGAACCTAACCGGAGACTTTCCCCAGATTTCGCAACCGGAATGGCCCCCTCCCGTACTGTCATTCACGATCCTCGGAATTCCGCGAGCACGCATTGAAAGCGATCGAGGATTCTCGGCATGTTCGCCAGATGTTCCGGCTTCATCAGACAGGACCTCAAGCAGGTGACGGCTGACTTATCCCAGTGCATCCGCGGAAGACGATTCTCGGCCAGCGAACGTGGGACATTGGCGAGGGCCAGATGGAGATTGCGTTCCGATGCTTTCTGAAAGAACTCCCGGGCTCGTTCCGATGAAGTGGACGCGGTTGATTCGCGGACGGCCCAGACAACCAGATCGAGTTCTGGTTCCAGGATCAATTCCAACTCGGGGACACTTCGCAAAAACGCCGACAATTTCCGTGCCGCTTTCCAACAACAGCTCAACATCGCGGCAAAATCGCCACCAGGGGTCGGTGGAAAGCACCGCATCGTCGTCCACAAGGCCACTGCCGCGGCGCCTGCTCGGGAGCACTCCAGAGAGATTTCTCCCAAATGCAGCTTCTCCGAGGTGAAATAGGTATAAGGCGAATCATGTCGATAAATTCGGCCCACATCCGGATCCTGGAACAGCACGCACCCACATCCATAGGGCTGAAGTCCATGTTTGTGGGGATCGACAACGAGTGAGTCAACGTCGGAAAGTGCTTCATAGGCTCGCGTCGTCTCTTCGGAAAGTCCCCCGACCAGACGATAGTAGCCGCCGTAGGCCGCATCGGCATGAAGCCGAAAACCGTAAGTTCTGCACAGCTCGATGATTTCGGGCAACGGATCGACCGACCCGAATGCCGTTGTCCCGATCGTCGCGACAACAGTTCCGGGATGGGACGACTTCAGCAGCTGTTCCAGGTGGTCGAGGTCCATTCTCGCTTTCGCATCCCCCCGGACTTTCTGAAATGGGATCCCCAGAACGCGACTGAGGCGCTCGTGCGTGTAATGGGCATGCTCCGACGCGAAGAGCGGCCCCGAGTCGGTCAATTCCCTCGCAACCCAGAGTGCTTCGAAATTGGCAATCGTTCCGCCGCTTGTCAAATGTCCAAGATGCTGGCTCCAACCGAACATCTCGGCCAGTTGGGTGACGCTCTCCTTTTCCATCTCCGAACTGGCCCGTCCTCCGTCGTAGGCATGGTTGTTCGGGTTGAGCGACATGGCCAGTGTGTAAGCGAGCTGTGCGATCGGATGGGGCGGCTTCAGCATCTGGCCGAGATACAACGGATGGTGATACGGGCAATCGCCCCGGAGCCGATCCACTGCATCAAACAACGCGTTTCTCTGTGAATCAGACAGTGGGACCGTGTCGACCATCGGCAGGGACGAGAACCCGTTCTCCAGATTCCGCAGTGCCTGGTCGAGAATCTGGAGATGGTGAGACTGAAGGAACATGGTGGTCGGGATTCCTCGACGCGGCAGGAGCATCGAATAGCGGCAACGTCAGGCGGAATTCCGTCCCTTCTCCCACTTTCGAATGACATTGGATCGAGCCGTGGTGAGCTTCGACGATCGACTGCACAACATCAAGCCCGAGTCCCGTTCCCCGATCTCCTTTGGTTGAGAAGAACGGCTTCCAGATTTTCTGGAGCAGATCGACGGGGATCCCGCAGCCATTGTCCCGGACGATGAGAACCGCATTGTCCACTTTCCGGGACAGCCCGAGTTGCACTCGTCCATCAGGCACGCCTTCGACCGCTTCGATGCCGTTTTTGAGTAGGTTGAGAAGCACCTGCTGAAGTTTGACACTGTGCCCCAGGATCAGCGGGTCATCATCCACGCGGACTTCCACTTTTTGAAGAGGAACGGCGTCATTGAAACGAAGAAACGCGAGAAGTTCCCGTACGCAGGCGCCGAGCGAGATCCGAGCGAATTCTCCCGACGACATTTCGGGCCGCAGAAAGGAACGGATCTCTTCAATGAGTTGAATCAGCCGTTCATGCGTCATCCTGGCAATGGATGCCATCTCCTGCAATTGTTCATCACGGGGGTAGTCCTCCTCGATGGCCTCAATCAACGGGAGCAAATTGACGTGGTTCCTCAGTTCGTGGGCAATCTTCGCGGCGGACTGTCCCAGCATCGCCGCCCGGTCCGCGAATACGAGTTTGCTGGTCAGCACGGAGTTCTGAACCTGGAGATCGTGCGCATCCAACGCTCGGAGAATAACGCTGTGCAGATCCTCCGCGTCCCAGGGTTTTCGTACGAACTGAAAGATCGCCCCCTCATTGATCGCATCAATCAACGCTCCGGGTTCGGAGTAGCCGGAAAGAATGATTCTCTGTGTCTGGGGAGAGCGTTTTCGCAGGATTCGAAACATCTCGACGCCGGTCATTTCCGGCATCCGTTGATCGGCCACTACCACGGGAAACGTCAACTGCTCGGCCATCTCCAGAGCTTCGGCCGCACTCCCAGCACAGTGAACCTCAAAGAGATCTTCAAAGGTCGATTCGAACACGATCAGATTGGCGGCTTCATCGTCTACGTACAGCAGACGGCGGGGAGACATGGACATGGAAGATCCCTCGGGGAACAGGGTTCACTGGAAATGGATTCACAGCAACCGAGAGGGGACTGCCAACCCGCAGGGAAGGAATCTCGCAAATGCCGCAATCCTGCGGAAACTCGCAAAAGGGATTCCAAATTCCGGTCACCCTCTCTGGAAGGAAGGCAACACACTCTGACAAGCCACGTCGTTCCGGAAAGGCTAGTTTACCCCGAACGTGGAAACGCGAGATTCGTCGGCGGAAGTGCATTCCTCGCGAGATTCTTTGCCGCATATCGGCAAAACCCCATTAGCCCGCACAGAGTCCCCGGACATGAAGCATCTGATCTAAGTGGGTCGTCTGCAAGATCCGTCGAATCTCTGGCATCGGATGGTACAACTCCACGCAGACCCCTCGGGCTCGAAGCGCCGCAAAGAGTCCCAGGATCCAACTGCCGATGATGTCGACCTCCCGCATATCAACAACGAGAATCTGGCAACGGGAATCGTCGATGAGTTCGAGCAGGTTCTCGCGGATCTGCTCCCCGGTTTCCGGAGAGTTTAAGTCACGCCCATCAAACCCGATCACCGTGAACGGTCCCGTATGGTAAATGTGAAACTGACTGGTTTCTGTGAGTGTGGCCATTGCCATGCCCCT